>NZ_NCAS01000006.1:0-110359 GCF_002255515.1 Acidiphilium sp. 20-67-58
TGCCAAGACAATGCGGTTCCATCCTCGCCCATTGGGCGTCCGTCAGTACAAATCGTTCCATTCACAGCTTGAATCACAGCAACACCCAAATGGGAATCCAAAATCCCCACAAACCCTAGGGCACTTTCCGATCCGATGGAATCATCTAATCGGATAAAGATGCTCTGTTTATCAATGTGATAGAGCACTACATCCGATCCAATCGGATCGGAAAGTGCTCTAAGACGCTGCGAAAAACTGCCGCACGGCCTCGACCGTCTCGGCCAGCCCCACGCGCTCTACGGCAACGCCGGGCGGAAACGCGCTCTCGAGTCGCGAGGGAAACGCCCGGTCCAGCAGCACGAACACGCCGCGGTCATCGGCGCGGCGGATCAGCCGGCCAAATCCCTGCCGCAGTCGGAGCCTGACGATCGCATCGTCATAGCCGCGCGGATCGCCGTCCGAGAGATGGGTGCGTCGCACCCGGTGCAGGATGTCCGGCCGCGGCCAGGGCGTCCGCTCGAACACGACGAGACGCAGCGCGTTGCCCGGAATGTCGACCCCATCGCGCATCGCGTCGGTGCCGAGCAGGCAGGCATTCCGCTCGGCGCGGAAACTCTCGACCAGGGTCGCGTTGTTCATCGCATCGACATGCTGGGCGAAGAGCGGAATGTTGGCCGCATCCAGCGCGGGGGCGATCCGCGCCTGCACGTCGCGCAGCCGCGCGATCGCGGTGAACAGCCCCAGCGCGCCGCCGCCCGAGGCGAGGAACAGGGCGCGGAACCCCGCGGCCAGCGTCTCGGGCGAGGCGCGGAGATTGTCGCGCACGATAAAAATCCGGGTCTGCGCCGGATAGTCGAAGGGTGAGGCGAACGCGGCGCGGATCGCCGGTGCTGCGAGATGGGTGGCGCCGCTGCGCGCCTCGGCCCGCCGCCATTCGGCATCCTGCTCGGCATCCTCGACGGCGGTGGTGCGGTCGCGCAGCGTCGCCGAGGTGATCAGCAGCCCGTGCGCCCGGCTCGCCACGGCATCGGCGAATGCCTCGGTCGGGTCGAGCAGGTGCGACAGCAGGGCGCTGTCGCGGCCATGGCGGATGAACAGCACGTGACGCGGCCGTTCGCCCGGCTCCGGCGGCGCGGCGGTGACGGCGGCGAGCATCCGCCGCCAGCTCGCCACCGGATCGAGCGCGCGGCGCGTGAGGCCGCGGATCGCCGCCTCGATTCGCTGCCGTTCGGCGCTCTCGATGGTGCCGGCCTCCTCGTCCAGCCGCGCCGCGAGCCGTGCGCGCAGCGACGCGAGCGGCGTTTCGAGCCGGGCGAGATCCCGCCCGAGATCGGCGGCGGCGGCGGCAAGCTCCGGCTCGGCCGGGTAGAGATCCGCCTCGATATCCAGTGCGGCGTCGCGCTCGGCCGGGGTGGCGCGGGCGCGGGCCTGGGCGGCGAGGGCGGCGAGAAAGGCCTCGGCCGCGCCGGGGCCGATCTCGTCGAGCGTGGCCGCCGGGTCGGCAAGCCGCGTCAGCGCCGCCCCGCCAGGCAGCACCCGCGCCGCCGCCCGCATCGCCTCCAGCGGCGGAGCGAGCTGCGAATCCGCGCCGACCAGATCCTCCAGCCGCCGCGCCAGCCCCCGCGCGCGCGACCGCCCGCCCTCGGCGCCGAGCAGCCACCGGCGCAACTCCGCCATGCTGGCGCCGGAAAGCTCGGCCGCGAAGGCGGAATCGGCGGCGTCGAACAAATGATGTCCCTCGTCGAACACATAGCGCGTCGGCACGCTCGCATCATCGAGCCCGCCCCAGACCGCCTGCGCCATCACCAGCGCATGGTTGGCGATCACGAGATCGGCGCCGCGGGCGCGGCGGATCACATGCTCGATCGTGCAGCGCTTCCAGTGCGCGCAGGCCGAATGGATGCACTCGCCGCGCCGGTCGGCGATCTGCGCGAGCAGCCCGGTGCCGAACAGCTCGGCGAACCAGCCCGGCAGGTCGCCGCCGGCGATGTCATGGTCGCCCGAGGCCAGCGCCCAGCGCGCGACCAGCCCGAGGCCGACAAGATTGCCCCCCCGCGCCCCGGCGGTCGCGTCCTCGAAATTCAGCAGGCAGAGATAGTTCTCCCGCCCCTTGCGCAGCACGACGCGCTGCCGGCGTCGCGCGGCATTGCTCTCCAGCCGCGCGGTCTCCTGCTCGATCTGCCGCTGCAAGTGCCGCGTATAGGTCGAGATCCACACGCTGCCCTGGTTGCGCTCGGCCCAGAGCGAGGCCGGGGCGAGGTAGCCGAGCGTCTTGCCGGTCCCGGTGCCGGCTTCGGCCAGCACGCAATGCGGCGCGCCCTCGGCTTCCGGCGGCGCAAAGGCGGCGGTCGAGGCCGAGGCGTAATCCGATTGCGCCGGTCGCGCTTCCGCCGCGCCGCCGCGCAACTCGGCCAGCCGCGCGCGCGCCGCGTCCGGCGGCACAGCATAGGCCGAGGGTGGCGGCCGCGGCGCCTCCTCCTCCCATTCGGGCAGGATCACGCCGAGTCGCAGCGCCGCGCGGTCGGGCCGTGCGGCGGGCTCGCCCAGCGCCGCCGCCACCGGCTTCGCCCAGGGCCAGCCGGCGTCTCCCATCAGCGCCGCAAGCCCCGCGGCCCGCCGGTTCATCGGCAGCGCCGCCCCCTGGCCGAGCCGGCCGAGCAAGGCGGTGGCGATGTCCGGCAGCAATGCAGCCGCCGCCTCGATCGTGGCCGGCGGATCGAAATCGAGGGCGCGGGCAAGGCCCGACGGGGTCGGCGCCGCCGTCACCGCCGGCAGCACGAAGGCGAACAGGTCGAGCAGGTCGAACACCGGGATCGACAGGTCGAGCCGCCGCAGCGTCGCCGGGCCATGCACCACGAGGGGCGGCGGCAGGTCGCGCAGCGCTGCCTGCGCCTGCGCGGCGGTGAGCAGCCGCAACTCGCCATCGGGATCGAGCAACGCCGCCCTGCCATGCGCCGTCACCAGCGATGGCGCGGCTTGCGGGGCAGGGGGATGCGCGGACTCCATGCGGTCTCTCTATCCCGCGCCGGCGGTTTCGCCAAAGGGCGCGGAAATCAGCCGGCGATCCGCGCGAGCAGGGTGCCGACCACCGATTCGAACATCGCCGCGGTCAGCCGGCCGGTATTGGTGTTGAGGCGGGAGACGTGGAAACTGTCCGCGAGCGCGATGCCGCCCGGCAGCTCGATCATCGCGCCATGGCCGAACCGCGCATGGCTCGCCCGCAGCCCGAAGGCGCGCAGCGTCGCCTGGTGCGCGACGCCGCCGAGCGCGAGTATGCCGCGCAGCCGCGTCATCGCCGCGATCTCGTCTTTCAGGAACGGGTTGCAGGCGGAAATCTCGGACGGCAGCGGCCGGTTTTCCGGTGGCACGCAGCGCACCGCATTGACGATCCGGCAATCCTGCAACTCCAGCCCGTCATCCGCGCGCTCGGCATAAACACCGCTGGCGAGGCCGAATTTCAGCAACGTGCCATAGAGCAGCTTGCCGGCGAAATCGCCGGTGAAGGGCCGGCCGGTGCGGTTGGCGCCGCGCAGCCCGGGCGCCAGCCCGACGACCAGCAGCCGCGCCTCGCGCGGGCCGAAGCCCGGCACCGGCGCATTGAACCAGAGGGGAAACGCCGTGCCGTTCGCCGCGCGAAATTCCGCAAGGCGCGGGCAAAGCTGGCAGTCGCGCGGCGGCTCCGCTGGCATCGGCGGCTCGGTCCCCGAAGGGCTCAGTCCTGGGTCGCCTCGGCGCGCTGCGTGCGCTGCTTCGGCTCGGTCTGCCGGCGGGTAAACTCGGGTGCGATATCGGCAAGATCGACGAACTGGTCCGCCTGCCGGCGCAACTCGTCGGCAATCATCGGCGGGCTGGTCTTGATGGTCGAGATGACCGACACGCGCACGCCCCGCCGCTGCACCGCCTCGACGAGCCGGCGGAAATCGGAATCGCCCGAGAACAGCACGGCATGATCGATATGCGGCGCGATTTCGAGCATGTCGATCGCGAGTTCGATATCCATGTTGCCCTTCACCCGGCGCCGCCCGGCGCCATCGGTGAATTCCTTGGCCGGCTTGGTGACCAGGGTATATCCGTTATAGGCAAGCCAGTCGGTGAGGGGCTTCAGCGGCGAATATTCCTCGGTCTCCAGCAGGGCAGAGTAATAATGCGCCCGGATCAGGTGCGACTTGTCGAAAAATTCAAGAAGTCTCCTGTAATCCACGTCGAAACCCAGGGCACGAGACGCTGCATACAGATTTGCGCCATCGATGAACAAAGCCGTTTTTTCTTGTGGTAACAGGCGCATCAGAAAAAGCCTTTCAGGGATAATATAGTTCGGTCAAACATGTTGCTTAAAACAGGTTCGGCTATCACGGTTGCGCCGATATGTCACGCAAGCAAGAGTAGCATTCATGATTCTGGTCGCGCTCGGTGCAAACCTGTCTTTCGCAGAGAGTGTCTCACCGTATGACACATGTTTTCGTGCCTTGGAAGACGTCGTAAAAATTCCAAATATTTGTTTCGATGCGGCTTCGGGTTGGTATCGAACTTCGCCGGTGCCGCCCGATCCATCGCAGCCGGACTATTGCAACGGTGTCGCCCGGTTCTCCGGCACACCCGATCCGGCCGACCTGCTCGCCGCCCTGCACCGGATCGAGGACGCGTTCGGCCGCACCCGCAGCGTCCTTAACGCCGCGCGAACACTCGATCTGGACCTCATCGACGTCAACGGTATCGTACGCAATGCGGTCCCGCCCATTCTGCCGCATCCGCGCGCCCATTTGCGGGGTTTCGTCTTGCGGCCGTTACTTGATGTCGCCCCCGATTGGGTGCATCCTGTGGTTAAGTCGTCGGCAGCAGAGCTGCTTGCAGCACTCCCGGCGGAGGAAATGCGCGGCATTTCGCGCTGGTAGCAGGAACGCACCGGTTCGCTTGCGCGCCGGGCGCTAAGTTGCTATTTTTCCCAATCAGGTTGTTCACGGCGCCCTTGTGCGCCCGGCTGGAGTGTTGCCATGGCCCGCGTCACCGTCGAAGACTGCATCGAACAGATCCCCAACCGGTTCGAGCTCGTGCTGCTCGCGGCCCAGCGCGCCCGCAACCTCGCCCGCGGCGCCACCATCACGATCGACCGCGACAACGACAAGAACCCCGTCGTCGCCCTCCGCGAAATCGCCGATTCCACCGTGGTCTTCGGCGAGCTTGAGCAGGATCTGGTCAAGTCGCTCTCCCGCGTCCCCGACCCTGAGCCGGCCGATGAGGAGGTGCAGGACCTGATCCCGACCGACCAGAACATTTTCGGCCTGCAGGACGTCTCCGCCGAGGAGGAAGCCGCCGCGATGGCCGCGGAATCCGAGGAAATGACCTCCGAGGACATCGCCGCGGCGATCGAGGCCGAGCTCGGCGGCGGCCGTCCGCGCCGCTGACCGGACCTTGAACCGGTGGGCGCGCCGCGCGATGGGCTGGCATTGAACCAACCCTCCCGCGCGCCCGAGGGGCTTTCCGGCATCACCGTCACCCATGAGGCGCTCACCCCGCTGATCAGCCGGATCGCCGCGTACGATCCGCGGATCGACGCCGCCCTGATCGACGATGCTTACGGCGTCGCCGAGGCCGCCCATGCCGGCCAGACCCGCGAAAACGGCGATCCCTACATTTCCCACCCGCTTGAAGTCGCCGGAATCCTCGCCGATTACCGGCTCGACGCCAGCAGCATCGCCACCGCCCTGCTGCATGACGTGATCGAGGATACCGGCGTCACCCTGCCGACCCTGTCCGGCCGCTTCGGCCCGGAAATCGCCGGCCTGGTCGATGGCGTCACCAAGCTGACCCGCCTCGAACTCCAGTCCGACCGCACCAAGCAGGCCGAAAATTTCCGCAAGCTCGTGCTGGCAATGAGCAAGGACATCCGCGTCCTGCTCGTCAAGCTGGCCGACCGGCTGCACAACATGCGCACCATCGATTTCGTCCGCGCGCCCGAGCGCCGCGCGCGAATCGCCCGCGAGACGATGGAGATCTACGCGCCGCTGGCCGAGCGCATCGGCATGGACCGCGTCAAGGTCGAGCTGCAGAACCGCGCCTTCGCCGTGCTCGATCCCGAGGCCGCCGATTCGATCAAGGCGCGGCTGAACTTCCTGCGCGGCCAGGGTGCCGACGTGATCGACGAGGTGCGCGGCGAACTCGGCCGCATCCTCGGCGATGCCGGGGTCGAGGTGGTCGATATTTCCGGCCGCGAGAAGTCGATCTACTCGATCTGGGAAAAGATGCAGCGCCGCAACGTCGCCTTCGAGCAGTTGTCGGACATCATGGCGTTCCGCATTCTCGTGCCCACCCGCGAGCAATGCTACATAGCACTTGGCGCCATCCACGCCGCCTTCCCGGTCATCGCCGGCCGCTTCAAGGACTATATCTCGACCCCCAAGGCCAACATGTACCAGTCGCTCCACACCGGGGTGACGCTGCGCCATCCGCGCAACCAGAAGATCGAGGTGCAGATCCGCACGCCCGAGATGCACGCCATCGCCGAAAACGGTGTTGCCGCGCACTGGCTCTACAAGCAGGGCGATGCCTCGCCGTCCGATGTCAGGCAGTTCCGCTGGGTGCAGGACCTGCTCGAAATCCTCGAAAACTCGTCCGCCCCCGACGAATTCCTCGAAAACACCAAGCTCGAACTCTACCAGGACCAGGTCTTCTGCTTCACCCCCAAGGGTCAGCTCATCCAGCTCCCCCGCGGCGCCACGGCGGTCGATTTCGCCTATGCGGTCCACTCGCAGATCGGCGATACCTGTGTCGGCGCCCGGATCAACGGCCGGCTGATGCCGCTGCGCTACGAGTTGCAGAATGGCGACCAGGTGGAAATCCTCACCGCCCGCGGCGGCACGCCCTCGCCCTCGTGGGAACGCTTCGTCGTCACCGGCAAGGCGCGCGCCCGCGTCCGCCGCTTCATCGCCAGCCAGCTGCGCGAGCAGAACCGCGACCAGGGCAAGGCCGCGCTCGCCAAGGCGTTCCGTCAGGATGGCGTCGATGGTTCGGAAAAGGTGCTGGACGCCGCGCTGAAGGGGCTGAAACAGGCCAGCCTCGACGATCTCTACGTCGCCGTCGGCACCGGCAATCTCGCCGCGAAGGACGTGGTTCACGCCGCCTATCCGGAACTGCGCGAAAGCCGCGCGCCGCGCATGGTGCCCGGCCTGCTCGCCCGCGCCCCGCGCCCGCCCGCGCGCGGCACCGGCCTGCCGATCACCGGGCTGATCTCCGGCATGGAGGTGCATTATGCCGGCTGCTGCCATCCGCTGCCGGGCGACAAGATCGTTGGCATCATCGCCACCGGCAAGGGTGTGACCATCCACACCCGCGACTGCCTCACCCTCGAAACCTTCGCCACCACGCCCGAGCGGTTCATCGATGTCGACTGGGACTATGCCCAGATCGCCCATGGCCGCGACGGTGCGCGCGACGGCGCCGGCCGCGAGCGTCCCTTCACCGGGCGCATCAGCGTCATCGCGGCCAATGCCCCGGCGACCCTCGCCAACATCGCCAACGCCGTCGCCAAGCAGGACGGCGCCATCGCCAATCTCAAGATCGTCCACCGCCAGCAGGATTTCTTCGAATGCCTGATGGATGTGGAGGTGCGCGACCTGCGGCATCTGTCCCAGGTGATCGCCGGGCTGCGCGCCGCCGGCGGCATCGCCCAGGTCGATCGCGCCCGCACCTGACCCCGCCGGGTTGGCGCTGCCGCTCTCAATGGCTATGACGCTCGCATGATCATCGGCATCGGCTCCGACCTCTGTGACATCCGCCGCGTCGAGCGCACGCTCGAACGCTTCGGCGAGCGGTTCATCCAGCGCGTCTTCACCGAAACCGAGCGCCGCCGCGCCGCCCGGCGCCCGGCGCAGTTCGCCGCGACCCTCGCCAAGCGCTTCGCCGCCAAGGAAGCCTGCGCCAAGGCGCTCGGCACCGGCTTCAGCCGCGGCGTCTTCATGTCCGATCTCGGCGTGGTCAACCTGCCGAGCGGCCAGCCCACCATGCAGCTGACCGGCGCCGCCGCCGAACGCCTCGCCGCACTGACCCCGCCCGGCCGCACCGCCTTCGTCCATGTCTCCCTGACCGACGAGCCGCCCTACGCCTATGCCCATGTGATCATCGAAGCGCGGGACGGCGCGTGAGCCGATGAGCGAATCGGCCATGACGGTCCCGCTCTGCCGGCATTTCGGCGTTTGCGGCGGGTGCAGCGCGCAGGATGTCGCCCCCGCAGCCTTGGCCGCGTCCAAGCGCGCCCGCCTCGCCGCCGCCCTCGCGCGGGCCGGATTCGCTAGCCCCGAGATCGCACCGATAATCTCGATCCCGATGGGCTCCCGCCGCCGGGCGGATTTCGCCGTCGCCCGCGTCGCCGGCGCGGTCCGGCTCGGCTTTCACGAGGCCCGCTCGCGCAACGTGGTCGACATCGCCGAATGTCCGCTGCTCCGGCCCGAGCTCGAAGCGCTGATCGTCCCGCTCCGCGCGCTGCTCGCCCGGTTGCAGGGGCTGCGCAAGAGCGCCGATCTCAGGGTCAACCTGCTCGATGCCGGCGTCGACGTGTCGGTTGCACTCGATGGCGAGGCCACCGCCGCCGACCGCGCGCGGCTGGTCGCCTTCGCGCAGGAACACGACCTGCCGCGGATCAGCCTCGGCGCCGAGCCGGTGCTGATCCGCCGCCCGCCCACGCTCGACTGCGCCGGCCTCGTCGTCGTCCCGCCGCCCGCAGCCTTCCTGCAACCGAGCTTCGAGGGCGAGGCCGCAATCCGCGCCGCCGTGCTCGCCGGCTTGCCGCCGAAGCTCACCCGCAAGTCGCGCATCGTCGAGCTCTACGCCGGAATCGGCACCCTCACCGGCGCGCTCGCCGCCCATGCCAGGGTGCATGCGGTCGAAGGCAGCGCCCCTGCGGTCGCCGCGCTCGATGAAGCGGCGCGGACCGGCGGCCTGGCCGGCCGGATCGACACCGAGCGGCGCGACCTCGCCCGCCGCCCCGTCACCGCAAAGGAACTTGCCGGCGCTGCCTGCGTCGTGCTCGACCCGCCCTTCGATGGCGCCGGCCCGCAGATCGCCCCGCTGGTCGAGGCGAAGCTCCGCCGGATCGTCTATGTCAGCTGCAACCCCGAGGCCCTCGCGCGCGAGGCTTCAGCCTTCGCCCGCGCCGGCTACCGCCTGCTCGCGTCCACCCCGATCGACCAGTTCCCCGGCTCCGACCATCTGGAAAGCGTCATCGTCCTCGGCCTCTGAGCGGGGCGCGCGGCAGCAAAACCTTGCGCGCGGCGAAGTCGCCATGTTACCTACGATCGCATGAGCCAGACGGGATTCCGTTCCGCGCTTTTCCTGCGCCGCGCCGCCATTGTGCTGCGGGGCCTTCCGCTCGCGCTTCGACTTATCGACCCCTGGGCGTAACACCCGGCTGAAAACCGGCGCGCACAGGGGAGACAGACGAAGCGACCCACCGGTTCCCCAGCAGAGCGAGTGCATTCCATGACGATCCATCACCCGAATTTCGGCGCGATCCAAGACGATCGCGTGTTCATCTTCGACACCACGCTGCGCGATGGCGAGCAGTCGCCCGGTTTCTCGATGAATCTCGACGAGAAGCTGCGCATGGCCGAAGCCCTGGCCGAACTCGGCGTCGACGTCATCGAGGCCGGCTTCCCGATCGCGAGCCAGGGCGATTTCGAAAGCGTGCGCCGCATCGCCGAGACCATCAAGGGGCCGGTCATCGCCGGCCTCGCCCGTTCGGGCCGCGACGACATCGTCCGCGCCGGCGAGGCGGTGAAACCGGCCGAGCGCAAGCGCATCCACACCTTCATCTCCACCTCGCCGCTGCACATGAAATACAAGCTGCGAATGGAGCCCGAGGCGGTGCTGGAGGCGGTGGTCCGCTCCGTCACCCTCGCCCGCGACTATACCGACGACGTCGAATGGTCGGCCGAGGATGGCAGTCGCACCGAGCCCGATTTCCTCTGCCGCTGCGTCGAGGCGGCGATCCGCTCCGGTGCCACGACGATCAACATCCCCGATACGGTCGGCTACGCCGTGCCGGAAGACATCGCGCGGATCTTCACCATGCTGCGCGAGCGCGTCCCCGGCGCCGATGCGGTGATCTTCTCGACCCATAACCACAACGATCTCGGCCTCGCCGTCGCCAACACCATCGCCGCGATCAAGGCTGGCGCGCGGCAGATCGAATGCACGATCAACGGCATCGGCGAGCGCGCAGGCAATGCCGCGCTGGAAGAGATCGTGATGGCGATCCGTACCCGGCCCGATGCCGTGCCCTACCGCAACAATATCGACACGCCGCGCATCCTGCGCACCTCAAAGCTGCTCGCCACCATCACCGGGTTCGACGTGCAGCCCAACAAGGCGATCGTCGGGCGCAACGCCTTCGCGCATGAAAGCGGCATCCACCAGGATGGCGTGCTCAAGAACGCCGCGACCTACGAGATCATGACGCCCGAATCGGTGGGCTGGCAGAAGACCAGCCTCGTGCTCGGCAAGCATTCCGGCCGCGCCGCCTTCCGCGACAAGCTGCGCGCCCTCGGCTATGGCGAGGTTGGCGACAACGCGCTGAACGACGCCTTCCGCCGCTTCAAGGACCTCGCCGATCGCAAGAAGCTGGTCTACGACGAGGACATCGCCGCCCTGTTCGACGAAACCGTGCTGCGCGACCAGAGCCGCATCCGCTTCGTCGCGCTGGAAGTCTGGGCCGGTTCGAAGGCGAAGCCCCGCGCGCGGCTCGAACTCGAGGTCGATGGCGAGATGAAGGTGCACGAATCGCATGGCGACGGTCCGGTCGATGCCACGTTCAACGCCATCCGCGCGATCTGCCCGCATGAGGCGGAGCTGAAGCTCTTCACCGTCGGCGCCGTCACCGAGGGCACCGATGCGCAGGCGAAATGCGGCGTCCGCCTCGAGGAAGGCGGCAAGAGCGTCGACGGCCAGGGATCGGATACCGACACCATCGTCGCCGCCGCCCGCGCCTATGTCCACGCGCTCAACAAGCTCATCGTCAAGCGCGAGCGCAAGGAACCGGCGGCGCTGACCGCCTGACCCGGTCCCTTCTGGCAGGCGGCGCCATAGAGCACGTTCCGATCCTTCCGGATCGGATATCGTGCTCTATCATATTGCTAAACAGAGAATCTTTATCCGATCAGATGACTGCATCTGATCGGGTGATCTTCTATCCGTCCACCAGAAATCCCTGGAGTGCGGCCAGCGTCGCCCCCGGGGCTTCCTCCGCGAGGAAATGGCCGGACTCGATGGCCTGCCCCCCGACCGGGCCGGACGCATACCCCTGCCAGATCTCAAGCGGATCGTAGAGCGCGCCGACCAGCCCGCGCGACCCCCACAGCACCTGCAAGGGGGGCGTGATCCGCTCCCGCCGCGCGCGGCTCTCGCGGTCATGGTCGAGGTCGATCGCCGCCGCCGCGCGATAATCCTCGCAGATCGCCGTCACCGTCGCCGGGTCGGCCATCGCCCGCCGGTAATCCGCCATCGCGGTCTCGTCGAACACCGCCTTCGCGGTCTTGTGCCGGGCGGTCTGCGACAGCAGCCAGTATCCGGCGTCGCGGTTGATCAGGTCTTCCGGCAGCGGCGCCGGCTGGGCGAGGAAGAACCAGTGATAATAGCCCATGGCGAAGCGCATGTCGGTGCGCTCGAAATGCTCGATCGTGGGAATGATGTCGAGCAGTGCCAAGCGCGAGATCCGCTCGGGATGATCGAGGGCCAGCCGGTGCGACACCCGCGCCCCGCGATCATGGCCGACCAGCGCGAAGCGGCCGATCCCGAGATGCGCGGCGAGGTCGACGATGTCTCGCGCCATGCGCCGCTTGGAATAGGCTTCGTGGTCCTCGCTCGCGGCCGGCTTGTAGCTCAGCCCATAGCCTGTGATGTCCGGGCAGATCACGGTGAAGCGCGAGGCTAGCGCGGGAGCGATCCGATGCCACATGCAATGGGTCTGCGGCATGCCGTGCAGCATCACCAGCGGCGGTCCGCTGCCGCCACTGCGCAGCCGGAACTGCCGCCCGTCGCCGAGATCGGCCGTCGTCTCGCTGAACCCTTCGAAAAATCCGCTCATCTGCGCTCCCGGCATGTGTTGGCGAATACCGCAAGCAGCGGTCCCGCCGGGACAGAGTGCCAGCAGGGCGCGGCCTTGAACAGGGCATCGAGACGCGGCACCAGCGCGCGGCTCGCCCCATCCGCCTCGATCCGTGCTATAGCGATGCGCGGATAAGGCAGGGAAGCCGCCAGCACCGCCGGCCCTGCCGTCCGCGCCACCAGAATCCGCATCGCCGCCGGCGCCGCCGCCACGAACGGGCCCGGCACGCCCACCCCGTCATTGCCGAACGGCAGAACGACCAGCGTGCCCGCCGGCAGACGCGCCGCCGCCCGCGCCGTGCGCCCGGCCGGCTGCATCGTCGCCGGCGAAAGCGCGAGCCCCGCGACCGACGCCGCCCCGACCGCCAGCAGCACCGCCAGCACCCGCGGCCGATCCCGCAGCGTGGCCGCCAGCGCCAGCCCGGCAAAGGGCAGGCCAAGCCACACATAGCGCATCTCGAAAGGCTGGTTGCCGAACGCCGCCCCCAGCGCCAGCAGGCCGAGCGGCGGCGCGGCGAACCCCGCCGCCAGCAGCGCCCGATCCTCCCGCCCGAGCGCCCGCCGCCCGTCGCGCAGGACAAGGAACACCAACCCGGCCAGACCCACCCCAAGCACCGCCGCAACCGGCATGGCGAGGGCGGGCGGCACCTCGCGGGGCAGCGCGCCGAGCAGCGCGCCGGCTTCATCCCGCGCCAGCGCGCCCAGCGCCGGGGCGAGGTGAAACGGCGGAAACTGCCCCCGCCGCGACCCCGCCTGGGCAAGAAAGAACCACAGCCCCGCCGGCAGGAACACCGCCCCGCCCATCGCCGCCGCCAGCCACACTTGCCATCGCCGCCAGGTCATCCAGGCCAGCCACAGACCCACCGCAGCCGCGGTGAAGCTGGCGAGATAATTGCTGAAACACGCGGCACCCAGCAGCGCGCCGGCGCAAAACCCGGCGCGGACATCGCCCCCTCGCGCCGCGCGGATCGCCAGCAGCGTCCCCCCCATTGCGCAGAGCGTCGCCAGCGCGAAATCCCGCGCCACGATCCCGGTATAGGCGAAGCCGTAGAACAGCGTCGTTATGCCGATGGCGAGCGAGGGACCGATACCCATCCGCACGGCGATCCGCCCGAGCAGCGCCAGCGCGCCCAGCGTCTCGCCGACCGAGAGCAGCCGCAGCCGGAACAGCCCGGTCCCGATCGCGTCGCGCCAGAGCGACAGCAGCCAGAAATACAGCGGCGGATGCACATCGCCTTGCCGCAAGCCCGTCGCAATCGCGCCAAACCCCGCATGGCCGCGATAGAATGCCCGCGCGGCGCCGGCGCTGAAGGGCAGGGCGGGCCAGTCCGGCCGCGGGTGCGAGGCGACAAGGAAGACGGAATAGAACTCGTCATACTCGCCACCCCGGCACCACGCGATCGCGACGAGCAGGATGGCGGCGCCGCACAGCGCGGGCGCAAGGCGGGCAGGGCGCATGTCGGCAGCTCCGGGTCTATCCCGAATAGCAACCACAGGTTGTTGTGCCTGACAACCCGGTCAAAGCATGTCCCGCAGCCGGAACCAGCTCGTCGCCAGCACCAGGGTGGGCATCCGCAGCAAGGGCCCGCCCGAAAACCGCGCATGCGGAATCCGGGTGAAGGTATCGAACCGCTCGGCGCGGCCGGCCACCGCCTCGGCCATCAGCCGGCCAGCGAGCCCGGTCAGCGCCACGCCATGCCCGGAAAACCCCTGGGCGAACAGCACGTTGCGGCCGAGCCGGCCGAAATGCGGCAGCCGGTTGCGGGTGATCGCGACATTGCCGCCCCACACATGCTCGGCCCGCGCATCCGCGAGCTGCGGAAAGGCCCGCTTCGCCCGCGCCAGCATCGCCGCGCCGAGATTGGGCGGCGGCAGCGTCGAATAGGAAACCCGCCCACCGAACAGCATCCGGTCGTCCGCGCTGCGGCGGAAATAGTCGAGCACGAAATTGAGGTCCGCCACCGCCTCGTCATGCGGAATGAGATCGCGCACATCCGCCCGCGATTCGGTCGCGACGATATAGGTGCCGACCGGCATGACATAGCCCGCGATCGGCTGCGCCAGCGTGCCGAGATAGGCATTGCCGCAGATCAGCAAATGCCCCGCGCGCACGCTGCCGCCCGCCGTCTTCAGCACCACACTCTCCCCCGGCGTGATCGACGCGACCCGCGTGCCCGTATGGATCGTCGCCCCCGCCGCCATCGCCGCATGGGCCAGGCCGAGCGTGTAGTTCAGCGGATGGATATGGCCCGCCACCGGGTCGAGCAGCCCGGCGCGGTAGCGCGGGCTGCGCAGCCGCTCCTGCAGCGCCGCACCACGCAGCAACCGGAATCCCTCCAGCCCGAGTTCCTCGAGTTCCCGCTGCCAGGCTTCCAGCTCGGCCACCTGCCGGTCCTTCACCGCGACATGCAGGTAGCCAAGCCGCGGATCGCACGGGATCGCGAACCGCGCGATCTGCGCATGCACGAGGTCCACTGCCTCGAGCGACATCTCCCACAGCGCCTTCGCCGCCTTATCGCCGACAAGCCGCCTGAGCTTGCCGAGATCGGCGGCGAAGCCCGGCAGCACCTGCCCGCCATTCCGCCCCGAGGCGCCGAAGCCGATGCGCTCGCCTTCGAGCACGACGACGCGATAGCCACGCTCGGCAAGGTGCAGCGCCGCCGAGCATCCCGTCATCCCCGCGCCGATGATCGCGACATCGCAGCTGATGTCGCCTTCGAGCGGCGCCGTCGTCGCCTCATACCGCGCCGTGGTGTCGTAATAGTTCGACAATGCCATGCGGTTCAGACGTTCAGCAGCAGGTGTTCGCGCTCCCACGAGCTGATCACCCGCAGATAGGTCTCGTATTCGAGCCGCTTCACCGCAACGAACACCTCGACCAGCTTCTGCCCGAGAATGTCGATCAGCGGCCGCGCCTGTTCCATCATCTCGAGCGCGTGCGAGAGTTCGCGCGGCAGCGAATAAGGCTGCGAATAGGCCGAGCCGCGGAAAGCCGGCGTCGGCGTCAACCCTTCGACCATGCCGAGATAGCCGCAGGCGAGCGAGGCGGCGAAGGCGAGATAGGGGTTCGCATCCGCCCCCGGCACCCGGTTCTCGACGCGCATCGCATCCGCCTCGCCATAGGGCACGCGCAGCCCGCAGGTCCGGTTGTCATGCCCCCATTGCAGGTTGATCGGCGCGTTCGAGAAGCGCGTCAGCCGCCGGTAGGAATTCACGTTCGGCGCAAAGATCGGCATGATCACCGGGATATATTTCTGCAACCCGGCGATGAACGAGAGAAACAGCGGGCTCGGCCGCCCGTCCGTATCGGCGAACAGCGTCCGCCCGGTTTCGAGATCGACCACGCTCTGATGCACATGCATGGCGCTGCCCGGCTCCTCGTCCATCGGCTTGGCCATGAAGGTGGCATACATGTCGTGCCGCAATGCGACCTCGCGCACCGTGCGCTTGAACAGGAACACCTGGTCCGCCCGGTTCAGCGGGTCGCCGTGCAGGAAGTTGATCTCGACCTGGGCCGCCCCCTCCTCGTGGATGAGCGTGTCGAGATCAAGTTCCTGCATTTCGCAGAAATCGTACATCTCCTCGAACAGCGGGTCGAACTCGTTGACCGCGTCGATCGAGTAGGATTGCCGTCCGGTTTCCTGCCGCCCGGAGCGGCCGACCGGCGGTGCCAGCGGATAGTCGGGATCGGTGTTGCGCCCGACGAGATAGAACTCCAGCTCCGGCGCCAGCACCGGCTTCCAGCCGCGCTCCTCGTAGAGTGCCAGCACATGGCGCAGCACCTGGCGCGGGGCGATCGTCACCGGCCTGCCGTTGGAATACTGGCAGTCATGGATGATCTGCGCGGTCGGCTCATGCGCCCAGGGCACGAGGCGAACGGTGGCAGGGTCGGGGATGAGATTGATGTCGATGATCGCCGGATCGGTCAGCTTGTCATCCGGGTCCTCGGGATATTCCCCGGTGACGGACTGGATGAAGATGCTCTCCGGCAGCCGTGGCGCGCCGCCGCGCAGGAATTTCTGCGCCGGCATGATCTTGCCGCGCGGAATACCGGTGATGTCGGGCACCAGGCATTCGACTTCGGTGATGCGGTGTTCGTTGAACCATTCAGCCAGGTCGTTCATGTGTGCCTCAAGGGCGGTCCCGGCGGGCGGCGAGGCCCGCCGGCGATATGCCCGGTTGCAGATATGCGGCGCGGGGTCCGGCCGCCGCGCCGCAGGTCCGGCGCGCCCGGCCGGGCGCGCCGTCTTGCCTTAGAGCATCATCCGATCAGATGGAATCATCTGATCGGATAAAGATGCTCGACTTATCAATATGCTAGAGCACTACATCCGATCCAATCGGATCGGAAATGGCCTGCGCCGGCGTCAGCGCCGGCAGGAAGCTCAGCCGCTTCATCTGCGCCGGCGTCGGCGTGACCAGCTCCTGCTTGATCGCCTTGTCGAGATACGGAATCGAGGCCGCGTTCGGGCTCGGATACATGTTGAAGTTCGACAGCTCCGCCCCCTCCTTGGCGCCGAGGATGAAGTTGATGAACTTGTAGGCCAACTCGGGGTCGGGCGCATGGGTCGGGATCGCCATGTTGTCCACCCAGGCTTCCGAGCCTTCCTTCGGCAGGATCCAGCCGATGTTCAGGCAGGTCTTGTCGGCATAGCACTGCGCGACGCTGCCGCTCCAGGTCATGCCCATCGCCACGACCCCCTTCTTGAGCTGCTGCATCGTCGGATCGCCGTCGACGAAGCCCGAGAAGTTCGAGCGCTTGACCTGTGTCTCGATCAGTTTCGCCGCCTTGATCCAGGCCGCCTTGGTCTTGCAGGCGAAGCCCTCGCCGAGATAGGCGCAGGCCGCGCCGATCAGGTCGCGCCCCGAGCCCTTCATCATCGAGAACGGATAGCCCGAATTGTATTTCGGATCGAACAGCGCCGCCCAGCTATCGGGCGGGTTCTTGATCTTGTCCTTGTTGTAGCCGATCACGATCGTGCCCCACTGATAGGGGACCACGTACGCATCGTGCGGATCGTAGCTGACATTGCGGAAGCGCGGCAGCAGGTTCTTGAAGTTCGGCAGCGTCGCCTTGTCGAGCTTGCGGATTAGCCCCTGCTGGACCAGCTGCGGGATGTAGTAGCTCGACGGCACGACGACGTCATACTGCGAATCCCCGCCGGCGCGCAGCTTCGCCTCCAGCTCCGAATTCGAATCGTAATAGGTCTGCACCACCTTGCAGCCGCAATAGGCCTCGAATTTCTTGATCAGGCCCTTGCCGATATAGTCCTGCCAATTGAACAGATAGAGCGTCTTGCCCGCGGCATGCGCGGCCGGCGCCCCACCGCCGATCGCGATCAGCGCGGCGAGCGCGCCCCCCGCGATCCTGCCCATCAATCCCTTCATCAAAAACCTCCTGTAGCGTTTTCCATCCGCGTTTCCGCGTCCTCGTCCATTGCCTTTGCGGCGGCTCGTCGGTCTCAGTCGCCCGGCCGCGCGACGAGCTTTCGCGTCCGGTTTCTCGTGAAGGCGTATTGCAGCAGCCCGGTGCCGATCACGGTCGCGATCATCAGCGTCGCCAGCGCGTTGATGTCGGGTGAAACGCCCTTCCGCGCCACCGCGCTGTAGATATAGATCGGCAGCGTCGTGCTGCCCGGCCCGGCGGTGAAGAAGCTGATCGTGAAATCGTCGATCGACAGGGTGAAGGCGAGCAGGAACCCGCCGATGATCGCCGGCCGGATCACCGGCACGGTCAGATGCAGGAAGGATTGCCGCGCATCGGCATACAGATCGTGCGACGCCTCGAACATGTTCGGATCGAGCCCCGAGAGCCGCGCGAACACCACGAGGGCGACGAACGGCGCCTCGAAGGTGACATGCGCGATCCCCATCGTCAGCAGCCCCGCGCCCAGCAGCCCGGTCGTGCCGTGGATGAAGCTGAAGAATATCAGCTCGGAAATCCCGAACACGAGGCTCGGCATGATGATCGGCGTATAGATGATCAGGCTCGGCAGCGCGCTGCCGAAGCCCCGCGCGCGGCGGTCGCGATAGCGATACAGGCCGAAGCCCATCAGCGTGCCGAGCGCCGTCCCCAGCACCGAGGAGCCGATCGCCAGCGTCAGCGACCGCCGGAACGCCGCGATCACCTCCGGCGAATGCAGCAGGTCGGCATACCAGTAGAAGGTCTGCCCCTTCGCCAGAGGCGGCGGTGCGAAGGAAAAGATCGCGATCAGCAGCAGCGGCGCATAGAGCAGCACATAAACCGGCAGGCTCATCGCCAGCAGCGAGCGGCGGGTCGATTTTCCCATCGAGATGGCCATCATCCGCGCCTCACATCATGCTCTCCTCGGCGCCGCCGAGCCGCTTGCTCAGCACGCGGAAGGCGAACAGTCCCGCACAGGTGAATACCAGCATGAAGATCGTCAGCGCCGCGCCATAGGGCCAGTTCGGCGTCTCCAGGAATTGCGAGGCGATCAGCGAGCCGATCATCATCGACTTGCCGCCGCCGAGCAGCGTCGGCACCACGTAGTCGCCGAAGGCCGGGATGACGACGAGAATGATGCCCGAGAGCAGCCCCGGCAGGGTCTGCGGAAACACCGTGTTCCAGAACAGCCTGGGGCCCGAGGCGTAGAGATCCCGCCCGGCCTCGACCAGCGCCCAGTCCAGCTTCTCCGCCGCCGCGTAAAGCGGCACCACCATGTAGGGTAGATAATTGTAGGTCAGCCCGATCTGCATCGCAAGCACGCCGGGAAACAGGCCGAGATGCGGCTGCAGCAGCCCGAGCGACTGCACGAGATGCGACAGCGCCGATTCCGGCCCGAGCAGCTCCATCCACGCATAGGTCCGCACCACCTGGTTGGTCCAGGACGGCAGCACGATGAACAGCAGCAACAACGGCCGCGCCGCCGGCGGGCGGGTGACGATGAAGAACACCACCGGATAGGCGAACAGCACCGTCAGCACCCCGGCACTCATCGCCTGGACCAGCGAGCGCGCGAGCACGGTGATGTTGCCGGAACTCCAGCCGAGAATCGAATACCCGGCGACCTCGCGCAGCGGCTGCAAGGTCAGCGGCAATTCCGGCCCGCCATAGCTGCCCGAGGTGAAGAAGCCGATGCCGAGCAGGATCGCGCTCGGCAGCACGAGAAACGCCACGATCCAGGCAAGGCCCGGCCCCGCCGTCACCCAAAGCCGCACCGCGCGGCCGAAGCGCTCGGCCCGCGCCGCACGCCCGCGCAGCGAGGCGGCCGCCGCACTCATGCGCCGATCAGCACGATGTTCTCGGGCTTCAGCTCGCAGGTCACCGCCTCGCCGGGCCGCCAGCTCCGTTCGGCCGCCTGGTTGTTGGTATCATAGACCAGCAGCGGCGCGCCGTTCTCCAGCTCGACCCGGTATTGCGTCGATGCCCCCATGTAAATCGCCTCGCGCACCACGCCGGCGAGCATGTTCGCCCGCCCGGCGGGCGCGCCGCCCTCGCCATACATCCAGATCTTCTCGGGGCGGATCATCGCCGTCCCGCGCGCGGGATCGGGCGCGCTGATCGCCAGCCGGCCGAGCGGCGTCTCGATCAGCCCGCCCGGCAGCGCGCTCACCGGCCAGATGTTCGACAGGCCGAGGAACTCGGCGACGAACACGCTCGATGGCCGCTCGTACACATCCAGCACCGGGCCGACCTGGAGCAGCCGGCCGCGCTGCATCACCCCGATCCGGTCGCTCATCACCAGCGCCTCGTGCTGGTCGTGGGTGACGAAAATGAACGTCATGCCGAGCCGCTTCTGCATCCGCATCAGCTCGACCTGCAATTCCGCCCGCAGCTTGGCATCCAGCGCCGAGAGCGGCTCGTCGAGCAGCACCACCTCCGGCTCGTTGACCAGCGCGCGGGCGAGGGCGACGCGCTGGCGCTGCCCGCCGGAAAGCTGCGCCGGGTTGCGGTCGGCGAAGGCGTCGATCTGCAACAGCTCCATGATCCGCTGCGTGCGCGTGCGCCGCTCGGCGCGGGCGATGCGCCGCATCCTGAGCCCGAAGCCGATATTCTCCGCGACACTCAGATGCGGGAACAGCGCGTAGGACTGGAACACCGTGTTCACCGGCCGATGATGCGCCGGCACCGCCTGCATTTCCCGGCCGGAGACCAGGATGCGCCCGGAATCGGGCGTCTCGAAGCCGGCGATCATCCGCAGCAGCGTCGTCTTGCCGCAGCCCGAGGGGCCGAGCAGGGTGAAGAACTCGCCCGGATGGACCACGAGATTGACCCGGTCGACGGCGATGGCATCGGCGGCGAACACCCGGCTGATGTCTTCGAGAATGATCTGCCCGCGCCTCTCGGCCACCTCCGGCCTGCTTGCGGTATGCTGCGCTTTCATGGCTGCCGAGACTACCGGTCCCGCCATCAGCCGCAAGCCCCCCGCGGGGATATCGGCGCGGCGCCGCGGCATCGCGGCGCTTTGTCGCGTTCCATGATCTCTCCCAGCTTTCCTGCCGGATGGCTCCGGCGGATTTTTCGGCCCTTGCGCCAGCTTTCGTTCCCTGAAGGTGAAGCATCGCCAAACTCACGGTTATCGTCAAGAATAATCAACGAGCGGGATGAGGGTTGACGAAGCATCGCCCCCCTTTCCACCGCCGCCGTTGAAAGTTCGGATCATATTGCCGAAAACCTCGTTGGCGGTCGCATGAGCCGGTTGCGCGGGGCAGGGGGCGCGACTAGGGTGTGATGATTATTCTAAACACCACCGTCGCGAAAGGATCCTGCCCATGCTGATCGGCGTTCCGCGGGAGATCAAGAACAACGAATTCCGGGTCGGCCTCACGCCCGCTTCGGTGCGCGAGCTGCACGCAAACGGCCATCGCGTCCTGGTCGAGACCGGCGCCGGCGAGGGAATCGGCATGGACGATGCGGCCTATGTCCGCGCCGGCGCCGCCATCGCCCCGGATGCCGCCACCGTGTTCGCCGAAGCCGAGATGATCGTGAAGGTGAAGGAGCCGCAGCCCGTCGAATGCCGCCGCCTGCGCCCCGGCCAGATCCTCTTCACCTATCTCCACCTCGCCCCCGATCCCGAACAGGCGAAGCTGCTGATGGAGTCCGGCGCCATCGCCATCGCCTATGAAACCGTGACCGACGCGCAGGGCCGCCTGCCGCTGCTGGCGCCGATGAGCGAGGTCGCCGGCCGCATGGCGGTGCAGGTCGGCGCGGTCTCGTTGCAGAAGGCCGCCGGCGGGTTCGGCGTCCTGCTCGCCGGCGTGCCCGGCGTGCCGCCCGCCCATGTGGTGGTGCTCGGCGGCGGCGTGGTCGGCACCAACGCCGCCCGCATCGCCCTCGGCATGGGGGCCGATGTCACCATCCTCGACAAGTCGATCGCCCGCCTCGCCCAGCTCGACGATCTCTACGGCCCGCGACTGAAAACGATGTTCTCGACCACCGAGGCGCTGGAGCAGATGATCTTCAACGCCGATCTCGTCATCGGCGCGGTCCTCGTCCCCGGCGCCTCGGCGCCGAAACTGGTCACCCGCGACATGCTCGGCCACATGCGCCGCGGCGCCGTGCTGGTCGATGTCGCGATCGACCAGGGCGGCTGCTTCGAGACCAGCAAGCCCACCACGCATGACAACCCGACCTATATGGTCGACGGCGTCGTGCATTACTGCGTCGCCAACATGCCCGGCGCCGTGCCCCGCACCTCGACCTTCGCCCTCGCCCAGGCGACGCTGCCCTACACGCTGCGCCTCGCCGGGCAGGGCTGGCGCGAGGCGCTGCGCGCCGATCCGCATCTGCGCGCCGGGCTCAACGTCGCCGAGGGGCGGATCGTCCACCCGGCCGTCGCCGCCGCCCTCGGCCACGAGGTGCTGCCGGTCGAGCGGGTTCTCGCCTGAGCATGGACGCCGACGCGCCGTCCCCGCCCGAACCGGCGTCCCTCTCCGCGCCCGCCGCCGATGCTGACGCCGGGGCCGATGCTGACGCCGATGCCGGCGTCGGCGCCCGGCTGCGGCGGATGCGCCAGGTCTTCGGCCTCACCCAGCGCGAACTGGCCCGCCGCGCCGGTGTCACCAACGGCGCCATCTCGCTGATCGAGCAGGGCCGGGTCAGCCCGTCGATCTCCTCGCTGAAGAAAATCCTCGACGGCATCCCGATGTCGCTGGCCGAGTTCTTCACCCTCGACCTCGCCGCCCCGGAAGACGTGTTCTTCACCGCCGCCGAGCTGACCGAAATCGCCTTCGGCGAGCGGATCTCCTTCCGCATGGTCGGCCGCCGGCTGAAGGACCGCGCGCTGCAGATGCTGCACGAACACTACGCCCCCGGCGCCGATACCGGCGAGGCGATGCTCCGCCACGAGGGCGAGGAAGCGGGTGTGATCGTCAGCGGCCGCCTCCTCGTCACCGTGGGCGACCAGGAGCGCACCCTCGGCGCCGGCGATGCCTATTATTTCCACAGCCGCATCCCGCATCGCTTCCGCAACCCGTTCGACGCGCCCTGCGAAGTGATCAGCGCCAACACGCCGCCGAGCTTCTGACCCGGCACATTCCGGTTGAACCGCGCGGCCGGAGCCGATACTCTCGATCGGTGATGTTTTGCTCCGGTCCACCAGCGCCGGCTCCGTCCCGCCCTGGCGCGCGGCGCCAGCCCGTCTCGCCCCGCGCCGGCCTCGACCTGCATGCCGAGATGCTGCGCCTGTGCGCCCGCATCGGCTTCAGCCCGCCCCGTTCCTGATCGCTGCCGAGCCGCGGCCCAGGCCGCACCCCCCGCACGACACAACGGAGACATTCATGCCCGACCAGCCCCTCGCCCTCGACTGGCAGCACGCCGATGCCGCCCACCACCTCCACCCCTTCTCCGACCACAAATCCCTCCACGAGGGCCGCGTGCGGATCATCACCGAAGGCGACGGCGTCTGGCTGACCGACGATCAGGGCAACCGCATCCTCGATGCGATGGCCGGCCTCTGGTGCGTCGCCGCCGGCTATGGCCGCGCCGAACTGGTCGAGGCCGCGGCGGCGCAGATGCGCGCGCTGCCCTTCTACAACACCTTCTTCAAGACCTCGACGCGCCCGGTCATCGCCCTGGCCGAGCGCCTCGCCGCGATGGCGCCGGGCGATCTCAACCACGCCTTCTTCGCCTGCTCCGGCTCCGAAGCGGTCGATACCGCGCTGCGCATGGCCCGCACCTACTGGATCACCCGCGGCAAGCCCGCCAAGCGCATCATCATCGGCCGCGACTACGGCTATCACGGCTCCACCACGCTCGGCGCTGCCGCCGGCGGGATGAAGGACATGCACCGCCAGGGCGCCGCACTGCCCGATTTCGTCCATATCATGCCGCCTTACTGGTATGGCCGCGGCAGCCAGATGGACCCGGCCGAATTCGGCCTGCACGCCGCTCGCGCGCTGGAAGCGAAAATCGCCGAACTCGGGGCCGACAACATCGCCGCCTTCATCGGCGAGCCGATCCAAGGCGCCGGCGGCGTCATCATCCCGCCCGCGACCTACTGGCCGGAAATCCAGCGCATCTGCCGCGAGAACGACATCCTGCTGATCGCCGACGAGGTGATCTGCGGCTTCGGCCGCACCGGCCGGATGTTCGGCTGCGAGACCTTCGGCATCCAGCCCGACATGATGACCCTCGCCAAGGCCATCACCTCCGGCTACGCGCCGCTCTCCGCCGTCATGGTGGGCGACCGCGTGGCCGATGTGCTGATCAACGAAACCGGCGAATTCTATCACGGCTTCACCTATTCGGGTCATCCGGTCTCCTGCGCCGTCGCCCTCGCCAATCTCGACATCATCGCCCGCGAGCGCCTGCCCGAGCGCGCCGCCGCCAGCGGCGAGATCCTGCGCGCGAAGCTGCACGACGCGCTGGCCGACCTGCCGATCGTCGGCGAGATCCGCGGCGTCGGCCTGATCGGCGCGATCGAGCTGACCGCCGACCGCCGCACCCGCCGCTTCTTCGAGAAAACCGGCCGCGTCGGCACGATCTGCCGCGACCATTGCTTCGCCAACGGCCTGGTGATGCGCGCGGTGCGCGACACGATGGTCTTCTCCCCGCCGCTGATCATCAGCGACGCGGAAATCGACGACATGGTCGCCCGCGCCCGCCGCGCCATCACCGCGACGATGGACGAGGTCCGCGCCGAGATGGCGGCCTGAGATGGACGCGATGGCCGCCCCCGACGATCCGCGCGCGCTGCTCGCCGATTGCGAGCTGATCGAGGCGTTCATCATCGATGTGAACGGCGTGCCCCGCGGCAAATGGCTCCAGCGCGACCGGGCGGAGGCGCTCTTCGCCGGCGGCGTCGCCCTGCCGCGCTCGGCCTACCTGCTCGACATCTGGGGGCGGGACATCGTCGAGGGCGGCATCGCCTTCGACACCGGCGACCCCGACGGCGTCTGCCTCGCCGTGCCGCACAGCGTCGCCATCATGCCCTGGGCCGAGGGCCGCGCCGCGCAGGCGCTGCTGACCATGCAGGAGCCGGACGGCTCGCTGTTCTACGCCGATCCGCGCGGTGTGCTCTCCCGCGTGATCGACCGTCTCGCCGCGCGCGGCCTGACCGCGGCGGTCGGCGTCGAGCTCGAATTCTACCTGCTCGATCCCAACCGCACCGGCGGCCAGCGCGTCGCCCCGCGCGGTGCCGATGAAAGCCACTGGCGCGGCTGGCAGACCGATACGCTGGGGCTCTGGGAAATCCACGACTACGAGCCCGTGCTGCGCGACCTGCTGCGCGCGGCGGACGCCCAGTCGATCGCGCTCGACACGTTGATCAGCGAGAACGGACCCGGCCAGTTCGAGGTGACGCTGCACTACGCGGCGGATGCGCTGCGCATCGCCGACGACGCGGTGCTGTTCAAGCGCGCGGTCAAGCAGATCGCCCGCAAGCACGGCCTCGCCGCGACCTTCATGGCCAAGCCCTTCGGCAACTGGGCCGGCAGTGGCATGCACGCCCATCTCTCGCTGCTCGACCGCGCCGGGCGCAACGTCTTCACCGGCGATGCCGCGCGCCCCGCCCCGCTGCTCTACCACGCGCTCGGCGGCCTCGTCGCCGCGATGCCGGAGACGATGCTGACCTTCGCGCCCCACGCCAATTCCTACCGCCGCTTCGCCCCCGGCACCCATGCGCCGGTCTTTGGCGACTGGGGGCACGACAACCGCATGTCCTCGATCCGGGTGATCAACGCCGACCCCGCCGCCGCCCGCATCGAGCATCGCGTCGCCGGGGCCGACAGCAACCCCTATCTCGTCCTCGCCGCCCTGCTCGGCGCGATGGAGCAGGGGATCGCGGAGGGAACCGATCCCGGCGCGGAAACAAGCGGCGACCGTGTGGCCTCCACCGCGCCGCGCCTGCCGATCGCCTGGAGCCAGGCCACCGAGCGCTTCGCCGGCTCCGCCCATGCCCGCGCCATCTTCGGCGAGGCCTTCCAGTCCATCTTCGCCGCCTGCAAGCGCCAGGAAATCGCCGAATTCCGCCGCCGCATCTCCGATGTCGAATACGACGCCTACCTGAAAAACGCGTAGAGCACTTTCCGATCCTTTCGGATCGGATGTAGTGCTCTACCATACTGATAAACCGAGCATCTTTATCCGATCAGATGACTCGATCTGATCGGAACGTGCTCTAGGCGCGCGCGCCGCGCGGTCAGACGAAGCCGCGGCGGATGCCGAACTGGTCGAGCTTGCGATACAGGGTCGGCCGCGAAATCCCGAGCCGCTGCGCCGCCCGGCTCAGATTGCCGTTCTCCGCCCGCAGCATGTTGCAGATCGCCAGCCGCTCGGCCTCGCCGATGCTGGCCGGCGCCGCCATCTCCGCCGCCGCCTCGTCGCGAAGCGGCGCATCGCGGAACTCCGCCGGCAGGTCGGCGCGCCGCACATGCCCGTCATGGCGCAGGATATGCAGCTTCTCCATCAGGTTGCGAAGCTGGCGCACATTGCCCGGCCAGGAATGCTCGCGCAGCGCCTCAAGCGCATCCGCATCGAATTCAAGCGGCGCCGCGCGCAACCGCCCGGCGATGCGATGGTTGAAATGCTCGACCAGCAGCAGGATGTCCTCGCCGCGCGCGCGCAGCGGCGGCACCTCGATCGTCACCGTGCTGATCCGGTAGAACAGGTCGCGCCGGAACCGCCCGGCCTCGACCTCGCGGCGCAGGTCGCGATTGGTCGAGGCGACGAGCCGCACCTCCACCGGCCGCGTCCGGCTGTCCCCCAGCCGCCGCACCACCCGCTCCTCCAGCACCCGCAGCAGGAAGGGCTGGATCTCGATCGGCATCTCGCCGATCTCGTCGAGGCAGAGCGTGCCGCCATGCGCCAGCTCGAACACGCCTGGCTTGCCCTCGCGGCTCGCGCCGGTGAAAGCGCCCGGCACGTGGCCGAACAACTCGCTGCCGAACAGCTCGCGGGTGATGCCGCCGCAGTTGAGGGTCACGAACGGGCTGCCCGGCGTCCGCCGGCTGCCCTCATGGATCAGCCTTGCGAACAGTTCCTTGCCGACCCCGGTTTCCCCCTCGATCAGCGCCGAGGTCACATCCGGCGTCGCCGCCACCCGGCGGGCGATCTCGACCGCGTGGCGCAGTGCCGTGCTGTCGCCGACGATCCGCAGCGCGCCATCCTCGCCAGCCTGCGTCGCCCCCGTTGCTGTTATCCTTGCTGGCGTTATCCCCGCTGGCGTCGCCCCTGCGGCCATCGGGCGCGCGGCGCGCTCGGGAAACACCAGCGCCGCGCCGCGGATGCCATTCTCCGCCTGCAGCGAGCTGACATGGCAGCGCCCGAGTGCGGCAGGCAGATCGCCGTCCCCGGCCTGCCCGGCGAGGAAGCGTTCGAGCCGCCGCTCCGCGGTCTCCGCCGTCGCATCGGTGCGGAAGGCGTGCAGCGTGCTCTCCGCGACATTGTGGCAATAGACCGGCCGGCCGCGGTGATCGACGATCAGCAACCCGTCGCTGCGCCGGTAATCCGTCGCCGAGGAGATGAACGCCTCCAGCAGCCGGGCGCGTTCCTCGTTGCGCTGCTCGGCCAGCGCCTTCTCGATTTCCTGCGCCGCGGCGACGACGAGGCCGATATTGTGCGGCCTGAAAATGTCCGGATGGCCGGAGAGGTCGACCACGCCGATGATGCTGTTGTCGAACGGATCGCGGATCGGCGCGCCGGCGCAGGTCCAGCTCTTGATTCCGGCGCAGAAATGCTCGGCCGCATGCACGAAAACGGGCGCGCCCGCCCAGAGCGCGGTGCCGATCCCGTTGGTGCCGACGACATCCTCGGTCCAGGTTCCGCCGATCGCGAGATTGATGTCCATGCCCTCATGCAGGGTGCGGCGATCGCCCATCGCCTCGAGCAGCACGCCATCGCCATCGGCCAGCACGAGCATCGCGCCGGTCCCCTCCAGCAGCCGCCCGATCGTCCCGAAGC
This sequence comes from Acidiphilium sp. 20-67-58, assembly GCF_002255515.1. Taxonomy (NCBI): domain Bacteria; kingdom Pseudomonadati; phylum Pseudomonadota; class Alphaproteobacteria; order Acetobacterales; family Acidocellaceae; genus Acidiphilium; species Acidiphilium sp. 20-67-58. The sequence goes on from NZ_NCAS01000006.1 coordinate 27,437, forward strand.
TGCGCCGCGCCGCCCGCGTCAGGTCGCGGTTGCGCTCGATCAGCGCCTCCACCTCGCGGTTCAGCGGCGCCTCGCTCTGCCGCGCGTCGATCCCGCACGAGGCGCAGCGCGACCATGAATCCCCGATCAGCGAGCGGACGCTGAAGCCCCGCGCGCAATGCGGCTCGCCGGCGAGCAGCCGCTCCCATGCCTCCATCGTCGCCCGCTCGTCATAAGCGGCCATTCCCGGCGCCGCCAGGCTGTCACTCAATGCCGAGCCGAACGCCGACCTCGCCGGCCAGTTCGTCCTCCCCCTGCTCCGGGTCGAGCCGCATTCCGTCCAGATCGGCGAGGCTCTCGACGATCTCCGGCGCCGCCGGCGCGATGAAGCCGTTCGCGGCACTCGCCAGCACGAACACCTCTTCGCCGCCGCGCCGCACCACATTGCCCACATGATGAAGCTGGTAGCCGCTATTGCCATCGACGATGCAGACCCGGCCATTGACGCTGATCCGCACCGCCGGCGCCGCCACCTCCGCCTCGGGCCGGCTTGCCAAGCCGGTGCTGATGATCAGGCCGCGCGCCTGCGGTGCCGGCTTCGGCGCCTTGCGTGCCGAATAGCCGCCTGCCGTGATGTGATCGGCAATGCGCGTGATCGTCGCCCGGTTTTCCTGCAACACCTTGCGGATCCGCGCATCTTCCGGGCGCGGGCCGTCGCGTTTGGTGTAGATGTTGACCATGGTTCCTCCCAAAAAGAATCCTCAGGTCGCTGCATCGGCGTCGATGGTTCTGCGGATCGTCCACCATCTCCCATGCCGACAGGTTCAGTTATGCTGGATGACGGATGAATTGGTGGTAGCCAGATGCCGCAAGTTGTGAAAACAAGTAACGGATCGAATTTTTGTTGATATTTCCTCAAGTTTTTCCACGCATCCGTAACCTTGCCGCGCAGGTGCCGCCCTCTCGCTGTTCCGATTCGGCGCAGTTCTTGCGGCACTGCAAAATGCGCATCAGGACACGCAGCTGCATTTATAACGCCGCGATCGCCTGTCACCGCCGATGACACCGTCCCCGCCGCCGCCTTTCTGGTCGGACAGTGCGGCCGGCCTGCTGGTCGCGCTGAAGGTGCAGCCGGGCGCCCGCCGCCCGCGTTTCGGCCCGGTCGTCGAGGCCCCGCCCGCGCCGGGCTGGCCACCAGCGCGCCTGCGCGTCGCCGTCGCGGCACCGCCGCAGGAAGGCCGCGCCAACGAGGCGGTGCTGAAGGCCCTGGCCGAAGGTCTCGGGCTCAGCCCGTCCCGGCTCGCCCTGCGCGCCGGCGCCCAGGCGCGCGACAAGCTGGTGCTGGCCGCAGGCCTCAGCGCCGCCGATCTCGCGCCCCGCCTCGCCGCACTCGGTCAGCAAAACGAAGCGTAAAGTTAGGGCATCATCCGGTCCCCCCGGATCCGCGATCTCAGGCTCGCGTCCCGAAGCGGGCAGGCGAGGGGATCGCGGTGTCCGCATCGGCCAGCGTCCGCAGCATCGCCACGCGATGATGCCGGAAATTGCGCAGCGTGTCGGCGAGCGTGTCCTCGCTCGACCACCTGACCCCGCCGAACGGATCGGCCGGCCGCCTGCCGGAAAGGCCGATCAGCCAATACCCGCCATCGACCGCCGGGCCGAACACCGCCTGCGCGCCGCGCAACGCGTGCGCCGCCCGGCGCAGATCCTCCCGCGCGATGCCCGGAATATCGCTGCCGATGATGATCACCGGCCGCCGCCTGTAGTGCCGGAACACCCGTCCCATCCGCGCCCCGAGATCGCCGCGCCCCTGGCCAATGCGCTTTGGGCCAATGCGCTTTGGGCCAATGCGCTCTTGGCCAATGTCCTCTGGGCCAATGCGCCCGAAGCCGCGCATTGCGAACCGCGCGTGATGATCCGGCGTGAGCGCGACGATGCGCTCGAACCCGCGCAGCAAGCGCAGTTCCGCGAGCAGCCGCGCCAGCTCGCCGCGCGCGAAGCGCAGGGCGGCGCGATCGCCGATCCGCCGCGCCAGCCGCCGCTTGCCGACGCCAAGGCGCGGCACCCGTGCGAACACGACGACAACCGGCGTCATCGCCCGCCCTCCGGCAGCATCATCAGCGCCCGCGCCTTGGCCCGGCGCCGGGTCCGGCCTGTTCGCTCTCGCACGGCATCCGCATCTCCCGCATGGTTCGCATCGCTTTCGTCGGGAGCGCGTTGCAGGTTACGCGCGCATCGTCCAGCGGAGTTCCCCGCCGCGCCGGCTCAGCGGGTCACGTCGGCAGGACCGACCCGGCGCATGATCTGCCGGCTCGTCAGCACCGCGTGGTGGATTTCCGCCGGAGTCACGAGGGCGGCGCCCGCCCCGAGCCGCACCTTGCCATCCGGCTCGGGGATCGCGATCGGCTCGACCAGCACTCTCGCCACCCCCTCCCGCATCATCCCTAGCCGCACCGCGACGGCGGGGCTGACATCCAGCATCCGGCTCGGGACGAAGGGGCCACGATCGTCGACGGTGATGGTGGCGCTGGCGCCATTGGTAAGGTTGACCACCCGCGCCACGGTGCCGAGCGGCAGCGTCTTGCTGGCGGCAACGGCGGCTCTGGGGTTGAACCGCTGGCCGTCGGCGGTCCTGCGCCCGCGCAGGCGCGCGGCATAGAACGACGCCCGGCCGACCTCGCTGCGGCCGGTCAAATCCGTCGGCGGGTGCCGCACCGCCGCCACCGCGATCGGCTTCATCGCCTGCAACCGCGCCGCCTCCGCGAGCCCATGTAGTGCCGCGGGCGCCGCCGGCCGGGGCGGCGGCGGCGGCGGCAGGGCAAGCCCGGTCACCGGATGCAGCCCGGCGCACGAGACCAGCCCGAAACTGCACAGCACGACGAGCCCGAGGCGCATCGCCCCGCCCGCATGCCGTATCCTCGCCGCCCGGGCGCATCCTTTCGGTGTGTCCATGATCCAGATGGATGGCTGCCATGCGTGGCAGAATTAAGGCAATCGTCACGAATTCGTATCAATCCATGTCTCATGGTGACGGGGTGGAGCCGTGCACGCTGAGATGCCTGATCCGGAATCCATAGCGCGCGGCCAGCATCTCGCCCACGCGCAGCCGGTGGCACTGGCAGGCCGAGGCCTCGTAGCAGAGCAGGCAGGAGGGCGAAGCCGCCGCCCAGGCCGCCGCTTCGGCAAGGGCGAAATCGGCCTCCGGCGTCGCCAGCCGCGCCTCGACGATCCGCCAGAACGTGTCCCATTGCCGCCGCCGGTTGGCTTCCCGTCCCTCGGCCGGCGTGCCCAGCGCCTTGAGATGCCGATACCCGATCCCGGCCTCCGCCAGCCCCGCGGCGAGGCTGCGCTTGGAAAACCCCGCGCGGCGCGACAGCGGCAGGTCCCGCACGTCGATCACCTGGCGTATCCCCGCATCGCGCAGGCACCGCACGAACGCGTCGAACCCGCAGGCCTCGTAGCCGATCGTCGCGATCTCGCCTGTCGCCATGGGCCGATCATAGTCCAGACCCCGCCATACGGGCGAAAAAAAACCCCCGGACATTTCCGGGGGCCAAGTCGATGGGTCGAACTTCGGAACAGGGAACATCTCCGTCCTATCCGGCGGCGCCGTTCCGGCCGGTGGCGGCGACGTTGCTTTTACGTCAGGTTTTGCCCTGTTTGACGTTGATTTTTATACAAATTTGTTTACAAAAGAGTATTAGTTTGAAACAACAACACATATCGCGACAAAACGTCGAAATTTCTCTGGTTGAGGCGGGAGGCCCGGGTGACATTGTCCTGCTTCCGATACGGGCCTGACGATGTGATGTTTCCGTCTCGCCAGAGGCGGCACGCGCCAAACCACGCCGGAGCAAGACCGTTTGTCCCGCACTGAGCCTCATCCACTCCTGCGAGACACGACGGCGCGCCACGAGCGCGGCGCCGCGCCATCCGACTCCTCGTTCCACCGCATCGCCCGGCTGGCGGCGCACGGGCTCGACCTCCCGGCGGCGCTCGTCTTCCTGGTCGAGGGCAGGGCGCTGCGGCTCGCCGCCGTCTATGGCACCAGCCTCGCCCGGCTGCCTCGCGGCAGCGCGATCCTCGATGCCGCCTGCCGCGAAGCCGGCGGGCTGGTCCTGCCCGATGCCTGCGCGGAGCCGCGCTTCGCCGACGATCCGCTGGTCACCGGCCCGCCGCATGTCCGCTTTTTCGCCGCCGCCTGCCTCACTTTGCCCGACAGCCAGCCGATCGGCGCCGTCTGCGTCTTCTCGCCCTTGCCATCCCCCGCTTTCGCGAAGCGCGTCCGGTTGTTCCTGGCCGACCTCGCCGAGGCGGCGAGCGGCGAGCTCGAACACCGCCGGACCACCTTCCGCCAGACCCGCATCGCCGCCGACCTCGCCTACTGGAACCGCCTGTCCGAGGAGATCGCCGCCGCCGCCGGGTTCGACGAGGCGGTCGACCGCGCGCTGGCCCGCTGCGCCGAGCGCACCGGCGCCTCGCTCTGCTTCCTCGCCGGCTATCACCCGACCTACCGGCTGATCGAATACATCACCGCCCATGTCAGCCCCGACAGCGGGCTGCGCGGCTTCGACATGACCCGCTGGCCCGGCGGCCACGCCGTCGACGATGTCAGTTTCGGCGCTGGCCTCGCCGAAGACCGCATCATCGATTCCGGCCCGCTGCGCGACCTCGCCGACCTCCATGACTACGTCCATCTCAAGGCCCTGTTCCGCGCCGGGGTTCGCCGCCAGCTCGCCTATCCTTTCGACCTCGCCGACAGCCGCTTCGGCCTCGTGCTCGATTTCGAAACCCCCGCCATCCCCGAGAATACCGGCCGCCTGGTACAGGATTTCCTCGCCCGGCTGGCGCCGCTGCTGATGGGAAGGCTGCGCGAGGATGCGCTCGAACGTGCCAACCGCACCCTGCGCACCATCCACGCCACCACCGAGGCCTTCGCCGGCCTCGCCACCGCCGAGGCGCTCTACGCCGCCCTCTGCTCCCTCGCCGTCGAAACCGGCGGCTACGACACGTGCTGGATCGGCCTCGCCGGCAACGAGCCCGGCCGGCCGATCCGCGTCGCCGCGTGCGCCGGCAAGGGCGTCGCCTATGTCGAGCAGCTCCGCCTCTCCTGGGGCGACACGCCGGAGGGCCAGGGGCCGGCCGGCACCGCCATCCGCGAGGGCCGGATTTCCCGCTGGCGCGACATCGCGGTCGATCCGCGCTTCGAGCCCTGGCGCGCCCAGGCGCACGAGGCCGGCTTCCGCGCCTGCATGGCGCTCCCGATCGGCCTGCCCGCCATCCCGGCACCCGCGGTCTTCACCCTCTATTCCTCCAACCCGATGGCTTTCGGCGAGGAGGAACAGGCTCTGCTGGTCGAGCTGACCGCCAACCTGACCAAGGCGCTGCGCGATGTCGCGACCCGGCAGGAGCGTGACGCCGCACTCACCGCCCGCTCGATGAGCGAGCGGCGCATCGAATGGCTGCTCGCGGCGAGCGGCACGGTGCTCTACACCCTGTCCCTCCAGGAAAACGCCGCCCTGCCGCTCGAGATCAGCCGCAACATCATCGACCTGCTCGGCTACGCGCCCGAAGAGGTCAGCGGGCCGGACTGGTGGCCCCGCCACGTCCATCCCGACGACCTGCCACGGGCCGGGCAGGGCGTCGCCCTTGCCATCGCCGCCGGGCACCACATCCACCGCTATCGCATCCGCCACCGCGATGGCGGGTTCCGCTGGATTCGCGACGAGCTGACCCTGCAGCGCGACGCCGACGGAAGTCCCTCCGCCATCGCCGGTGTGTGGATCGACATCACCGAACATCACGAGGCTGAGGAACAGATCTACCGCCTCGCCCATCTCGATCCGCTGACCGAGCTGCCCAATCGCCGCCTGCTCAACGAGCGCCTCGGCGCCGCCCTCGACGCGGCGCGGCGGGACGGCAGCCATGGCGCCCTGCTGTTCATCGATCTCGACCGGTTCAAGACGATCAACGACATGCTCGGCCACAGCGCCGGCGATGCGGCGCTGGGCGAAACCGCCCGCCGCCTGCGCCTCGCCATCCGCGCAACCGACACCATCGCGCGGATCGGCGGCGATGAATTCGTCGTCGTCCTCGCCCCGTCCGAGGCCTCCGCCGAGGCCGCCTCCGCCCACGCCACCGCGCTCGGCCACGCCCTGATCGAAACGGTGACGAGCCGCCCCATCTCGATCGGCGGGCGGCACTATCATCTCGGCGCCAGCATTGGCGTCACCCTGTTCCCGAAACCGGCGGACACGATCGACACGCTGATCCGCGAGGCGGATACCGCGATGTACCGGGCCAAGTCCGGCGATGGCGACGTGGTGATGTTCCGCCCGCAAATGTACCAGTCGATCCTCGACCGCCACGCCGTCGAGGACGACATCCGGAGCGCCCTGAAGGACGAGCGTTTCGAGATCTGGCTGCAGGAGCAGGTCGATGCCGCCGGCGCGCCGGCCGGGGTCGAGGCCCTGCTCCGCCTGCGCGGGCGCGACGGCCGGCTCACCCCGCCCGACCGCTTCGTCGGCGTCGCCGAATCCTCCGGCCTGATCGTCCCGCTCGGCCGCTGGCTGCTGGGCGAAACCTGCCGGCTGATGGCCCGCATCGGCGCCGACCGACCGGACTGGCGCATGTCGGTCAATGTCAGCCCGCGGCAGTTCCGCGATCCCGCCTTCGTCGCCGATGTTCTGGCCGCACTCGATCAGGAAGGTGTTTCCCCGGCACAGCTGACGCTCGAGATCACCGAGAACCTGCTGATCCGCGACCCCGAGGAGGTCGCCCGGATCATGGACACGCTGGCCGCGCGCGGCGTGCGCTTCTCGGTCGATGATTTCGGCACCGGCTATTCGAGCCTGCTCTACCTGCGGCGCCTGCCCATCCACGAGCTCAAGATCGACCGCGGCTTCATCTCCCAGGTGCCGCACGATGCCTCCGCCGTCGCCATCGTCGAGGCGATCCTCGCCATGGCCCGCCAGCTCGATCTTGATATCGTCGCCGAGGGCGTGGAGACCGCGGCGCATGTCGATTTCCTGCGCGCCCGCGGGCCGATGCGGATGCAGGGATATTTCTTCGCCGCCCCCCGCCCGGCCGCCGCCTGGCTCGCCGCCGCCCCCGCCGCCCCGCCTGCCGCGCCGATCTAGAGAATTATCCGGTCAGATGGGATCATCCGATCGGGTAAAGATGCTCTGGTCAGGCGCCTCACGGCTCCGCCGGCGCGCGGAGCATCGCCTCGCGCGCCGCGGTCGCGAGCTGGTCGACCCTCTCGTTCATCGGATCGCCGGCATGCCCGCGCACCCAGATCCACTCGATCTCGTGCGGCTTCGCGGCGGCGAGCACGCGCTGCCAGAGTTCGTAATTCGCCACCGGATCGCCCTGCGCGTTGCGCCAGTTCCGCCGCACCCAGCCGGTATGCCAGCGGGTGATGCCGTTGCGCAGATACTCGCTGTCGGTGTGCAGCTTCACCCGGCAGGGGCGCTTCAGCGCCTCCAGCGCGGCGGCGGCGGCGGTCAGCTCCATGCGGTTGTTGGTGGTCTCGCGCGCGGCGCCTGAAATCTCCCGCTCCGCCGCCCCGAAGCGCAGCACCGCCGCCCAGCCGCCGGCACCCGGATTGGGCTTGCAGCCGCCATCGGTCCAGATCTCGACCAGCCCCTCCGGCCCGGCCGTCATCGCCGGCTCAGACCCCATAATCCGCCGCCGATCCCGCCTGGAGGTGAAAGCGCAGCCGGCGGTAATAATCGAGCGGGTCCTTCCGCGTCACCAGCGCATCCTCCGGCGTGTTGATCCAGTCATAGAGCCGGGTGAGCAGGAAGCGGATTGCCGCCCCCCGGCACAGCACCGGCAGCGCCTCGGTCTCGGCGGCCGAAAGCGGGCGCACCGCCTGGTAGCCGCGCAGCAGCGCGCGGGATTTCGTGATGTTGAAGCTGAAATCCGGCTCGAAGCACCAGGCGTTGAGGCACACCGCGATGTCGTAGGCGTAAAGATCGGTCGCGGCGAAATAGAAATCGATCAGCCCCGAGATCGCGTGGTCGAGGAAGAACACGTTGTCGGGGAACAGGTCGGCATGGATATGGCCGCGCGGCAGATCCGCCGGCCAGGCGGCGAGGGTGGCCTCCAGTGCCGTGCGAACCTCCCCGGTCAGGCCCGGCAGCACCGCATCGCCGCTGTCGCCGCAGCGCCCGAGCAGCGGCGCCCAGCCCTGCGGGCCGAGCGCGTTCGCGCGGGTGGCCGCGTAATCCTCGCCGGCCAGATGCATCCGCGCCATCGCCGCGCCGAGCGGGCCGCAATGCGCAACCGTCGGCCGCCGCGGCCAGACGCCGGGCAGGAAGGTGGTGATCGAAGCGATCCGCCCGGCCAGCGGGTTGAGATTGGCGCCGTCGCGCGCGCGCACCGGCAGCGGGCAGGGCAGGGACTTCGCCGCCAGGTGCTCCATCAGCCCGAGAAACCACGGCAGCTCCGCCGGATCGACCCGCCGCTCGTAGAGCGTGAGGATGAAGTCGCCCGCCGTGGTCCGCAGCGAATAATTGCTGTTCTCGACCCCCTCGGCGATGCCGCGGAACGCGACTACGCGGCCGATATCATAGCCTTCGAGGAACGCGGCCAGCGCGTCGTCGGTCACTTCGGTATAGACTGCCATGAGTTCGGAGATGACCGATCGCCGTTTTGATGGCAAGGGAGGGTTAACAAATCGGATGGAGACCGCGTTGACCCGCATTGCCCGCCTTGCCGCCCTGTTCGCCCCGCTCGGTCTTGCCGCCTGCGCCGGTGGGCCGGGTCCGAAGCTCGACTGTCCGCAGGTCGCGGTGCTGCAACAGGCCGATCGCCTCGTCCGCGTCGCCGGCCCCGCCGACGATGTCGCGGCGCGGATCGTCGATGCGCGGGTCACCGGCGTTGCCGGCAAATGCGCGCCGCACGGCGATGCCGGCGAGCGCGTCGTCTTCCGCATCGGCTTCGCCGCCACCCGTGGCATTGCCGCCCGGCAGGACCGCTACACCCTGCCGTATTTCGTCGCGATCACCGAGGGCGACCGCATCATCGCCAAGCAGGTCTATCCGGTCCGCTTCGACTTCCGCCACGGCCCCACCCAGGCGGTGGCGACGACCAGGCCGATCCGGCTCGATTTCCCCCGCGCCCCGCGCAGCGCCACCCAGCAGGTGCTGGTCGGCTTCCAGCTTACCCCGGCCGAGCGCGCCGCCGCGTCGCGGAGCGCGCGATGAGCCTCTCCGCCCCCGAGGTCATGGCCCATCATCAAGGGGCCGATTATCTCGACTGCCTGCGCCGTCTGCATCGCGCGCTCGCCCCCCGCCGCTATCTCGAAATCGGCGTCTGGCGCGGCGAATCCCTCGCCCTTGCCGAAGCCGAGAGCCTCGCGATCGACCCCGATTTCCAGCTCGACCGCGACGTCCTCGCCGGCAAGCCCGCCTGCCACCTGCATTCCTGCGGCAGCGACGCGTTCTTCGCCCGCCACGATCCGCTCGCCATCCTCGGCGGCCCGGTCGATTTCGCCTTTCTCGATGGCATGCACCGGTTCGAGTTCCTGCTGCGCGACTTCATCAATACCGAGCATGTCTGCCACAGCCGCAGCGTGATCGCCCTGCATGACTGCCTGCCGATCGACCCCAGGATCACCTTCCGCGACCAGAACGAGGAGCTGCGCCGCGATGCGGTGGTGCCCGGCTGGTGGGCCGGCGATGTCTGGAAGATGGCCGTGCTGCTGCGGCGCTACCGGCCAGACCTGCGGCTGCTCGCGCTCGATGCGCCGCCGACCGGCCTGCTCCTGGTCTCCGGGCTCGACCCCGCGAGTTCCCGCCTGGAGGAGGCCTACGAGGCGATGGTCGCGGAGATGATGGAGGTCGATCTCGCCGCCTTCGGCACCGCGCGCCTGTTCGCGCTGCTCGCCCCGCGCCCGACTGCCTTGCTCGACGATCCCGCCGCCCTCGACGCGGCGCTCTTCGCGTGAGCCCGCCCTTCGCGGGTGCCGCCCTCGTCACCGGCGGCGCGAAGCGGCTCGGCGCTTCCATCGTCCGCGCCCTGTCGGCGGCGGGCTTCCCGGTCGTCATCCACCACCGCGCCTCGTCGGCCGAGGCCGAGACCCTGGCCGCCGAGCTGCGCGCGCAGGGAGGGATCGCGCATGTCCTCGCCGCCGACCTCGCCGATCCCGCAGCGGTCGAAACCCTGATCGGCCGCGCCGCCGCCCTCGCCGGCCCGGTCAGCGTCCTGGTCAACAACGCCTCGCGCTTCGAATTCGATTCGGCCGCCAGCGTCACCGCCGCCTCGATCGCCGAGCATATCGCGCCCAACCTCGCCGCCCCGGTGCTGCTCGCGCGCGACATGGCGTCCGGCCTCGCCGGCCAGCCCGGCGTGATCGTCAACCTGCTCGACCAGAAACTCGCCAATCTCAACCCCGATTTCTTCTCCTACACCCTCGCCAAGGCCGGCCTCGCCGCGGCGACCGAGATGCTGGCGATGGCCCTCGCCCCGGCGATCCGCGTCTGCGGTGTCGCCCCCGGCCTCACCCTGATCGGCGCGAAGCAGAGCGAGGAAAATTTCCGCCGCGGCCAGGATGCCACGCCGCTGCGCCGCGGCTCGCAGCCCGAAGACATCGCCCGCGCCGTGCGCTTCATCGTCGAGACCCCCTCGCTCACCGGCACCACCCTCTATGTCGATGCCGGCGAGCACCTGATGCGCCGCCAGCGCGACGTCTCGTTCAGCGCCGGATAGCGCGGCGTCGTACCAGAGACGCCCTTGTGCCGGCGGGGGGCGTGCCCTAATTGCGGCGACATGACCGAAGACACGCTGAACGCCGGCCCCGACCACAAGACGGGCCCGGACCCCCTGGCGGCTGGCAGCGACACGGCGCCCGCCTCCGAGGCTGAACAGCTTGCCGCCGCCCGCGAGCGGATCGCCACCCTCGAGGCCGAGGCCGCCGATTTGCGCGACAAGTGGATCCGTTCCCAGGCCGACATGGAAAACCTGCGCGCCCGCACCCGGCGCGAGGTGGAGGATGCCCGGCTCTACGCGGTGCAGAAATTCGCCGCCGACGTTGCCGAGGCGGCCGAAAATCTCCGCCGCGGGCTCGATGCCCTGCCGCCGCCGCAGGAGGGCGAATCCCCGCTTCTCGCCAAGCTGCGCGACGGGTTCGCCGGCGTCGAGCGCAGCTTCATCGCCATGCTCGAGCGCAACGGCATCCGCGCCGATGAGGCGATCGGCGCCACCTTCGATGCCGACCGCCACCAGGCGATGGCCGAGCAGGAAACCGCCGACTCCCCGCCCGGCACGGTGATCCAGGCCTGGAGCCGGACATGGACGCTGAACGGCCGCCTGCTCCGCCCGGCGATGGTGGTGGTGGCGAAGGCGCCCTCCGGCGGCCAGCCCGGCAAGCCGCTCGATATCGAGGCCTGATCCCCGCGCGTCGGTCATCGCCGCTGCGCCAAAATTCCGGCCCCCTCGGCCAGCCAACCCCTTGTGCCCGCAGGGGTGGTTCAATACATCAAGCGGGCGAAACAATAGGGGTGTGCCCGATGCTTCGGGTCCGGCGCACCCGCTGAAAGGAGTGTTTCTATGAGCAAGGTCATCGGCATCGACCTCGGTACCACCAATTCCTGCGTCGCGATCATGGAGGGCAAGGATGTCCGCGTGGTCGAGAACAGCGAAGGCGCCCGCACCACGCCCTCGATGATCGCCTTCTCCGAGAGCGGCGAGCGCCTGGTCGGCCAGTCCGCCAAGCGCCAGGCGGTCACCAACCCGACCAACACGCTTTACGCGGTCAAACGCCTGATCGGCCGCCGCTACGAGGATCCCACCGTCGAGAAGGACAAGGGCCTCGTCTCCTACAATATCGTCCGCGGCGACAATGGCGATGCCTGGGTCGAATCCCGCGGCCAGCGCTTCGCGCCGAGCCAGATCTCGTCCTTCGTGCTCACCAAGATGAAGGAAACCGCCGAGGCCTATCTCGGCGAAGCCGTCACCCAGGCGGTCATCACCGTCCCCGCCTACTTCAACGACGCCCAGCGCCAGGCCACCAAGGACGCCGGCAAGATCGCCGGGCTCGAAGTGCTGCGCATCATCAACGAGCCCACCGCCGCGGCCCTCGCCTACGGCATGGACAAGAAGAACGGCGGCACCATCGCGGTCTACGACCTCGGCGGCGGCACGTTCGACGTCTCGATCCTCGAACTGGGCGATGGCGTGTTCGAGGTGAAATCCACCAATGGCGACACCTTCCTCGGCGGCGAGGATTTCGACCAGCGCGTGATCGACTACCTGGCCGACGAGTTCAAGCGCGAGCAGGGCATCGACCTGCGCAAGGACAAGCTGGCCCTCCAGCGCCTCAAGGAAGCCGCGGAAAAGGCCAAGATCGAGCTGTCCTCCTCGAAGGAAACCGAGATCAACCTGCCCTTCATCACCGCCGACGCCTCGGGGCCGAAGCATCTCGTGATGAAGCTGACCCGCGCCAAGCTCGAAAGCCTCGTCGATGATCTGGTCGAGCGCACGCTCGGCCCGTGCCGCGCGGCGCTGAAGGATGCCGGTGTGACCGCCGGCGAGATCGACGAGGTGATCCTGGTCGGCGGCATGACCCGCATGCCCAAGGTCATCGAGACGGTGAAGACCTTCTTCGGCAAGGAACCCGCCCGCAACGTCAACCCCGACGAGGTCGTGGCCATCGGCGCGGCCATCCAGGGCGCGGTGCTGAAGGGCGACGTCAAGGACGTCCTCCTGCTCGACGTCACCCCCCTCTCGCTCGGCATCGAGACGCTGGGCGGCGTGTTCACCCGCCTGATCGACCGCAACACCACGATCCCGACCAAGAAGAGCCAGACCTTCTCCACCGCCGACGACAACCAGACCGCCGTGACCATCAAGGTCTACCAGGGCGAGCGCGAGATGGCGGCGGACAACAAGCTGCTCGGCAATTTCGACCTGACCGGCATTCCCGCGGCCCCGCGCGGCGTGCCGCAGATCGAGGTCACCTTCGATATCGACGCCAACGGCATCGTCTCCGTCTCGGCCAAGGACAAGGCGACCGGCAAGGAGCAGCAGATCCGCATCCAGGCCTCCGGCGGCCTGTCGGACACCGATATCGAGCGCATGGTCAAGGATGCCGAGGCGAACGCCGCGGCCGACAAGGTCAAGCGCGAGCTGGTCGATGCCCGCAACCATGCCGACGGTCTCGTCCACCAGACCGAAAAGACGCTGAAGGACAACGAGGGCAAGGTCTCCGCCCAGGACAAGGGCGAGGCCGAGGCGGCCATCGCCGCGGTCCGCTCGGCGCTCGAGGGCAGCGATCTCGAGGCCATCAAGTCGGCCACCGAGCGGCTGACCCAGGTCGCGATGCGTGTCGGCGAGGCGATGTACAAGGCGCAGGCCGAGGCTGGCGCCGCCCAGCCGGGTGCCGAGTCCGCGCCGGGCGACAAGGTGGTCGACGCCGAGTTCGAGGATGTCGACGACAAGAAGAAGTCCGCGTGACGGTCGCCGCCGCACGATAGATGCTTGCCAGTCCCGGACCAGCGATGGTCCGGGACATTCTTGTTTCTGAGATTGTCGGGATTGAGCCGGGATCATGGCGAAGACGGATTATTATGAACTGCTCGGCGTATCGCGGAGCGCCGCCGCCGATGAGCTGAAAAAGGCCTATCGCAAGCTGGCGATGCAATATCACCCGGACCGCAATCCGGGCGATGCCGCGGCCGAGCAGAAATTCAAGGACATCAACGAAGCCTACGACGTCCTCAAGGACGAGCAGAAGCGCGCCGCCTATGACCGCTTCGGCCATGCCGCGTTCGAAGGCGGCGGGCCGGGTGCCGGCGGCTTTGGCGGCGGCGGCTTCGGCGGTTTCGGCGGGTTCGAGGGCGGCATCGGCGATATTTTCGAGCAGATGTTCGGCGAGGCGATGGGCGGGCGCCGCGGCGGCCGGGCCGAGCGCGGCGGGGCGGATATCCGCGCCGCCGTCGAGATCGACCTGACCCAGGCCTTCGCCGGCACCAAGAGCGAGATCCGGGTGCCGACGCGCGTCTCCTGCGATGCCTGTTCGGGCTCCGGCTCGGCCGACAAATCCGCCGCCAACGAGGCGTGTTCGACCTGCGGCGGCGCCGGTCGCGTGCGCGCCCAGCAGGGCTTCTTCGTCGTCGAGCGCACCTGCCCGACCTGCGGCGGCGCCGGCCGCACCGTCCGCAATCCCTGCCGGGTCTGCTCCGGCGTCGGCACCGTGCCGCGCGAGCGCACCCTCTCGGTCTCCATTCCCGCCGGCGTCGAGGATGGCACGCGCATCCGCCTCTCCGGCGAGGGCGAGGCCGGCGGCCGCGGCGCGCAGCCCGGCGATCTCTACGTCCATGTCGCGATCCGCCCGCATCCGATCTTCCAGCGCGACGGTGCGAACGTCTTCTGCCGCGTGCCGCTGCGCATGGCCCAGGCCGCCTTGGGCGGCGAGATCGAGGTTCCCGCGATCGATGGCTCCCGCGCCCGGGTCAAGATCCCCGCCGGCACCCAGACGGGCGACCAGTTCCGCCTGCGCGGCAAGGGATTCTCGGTGCTGCGCAGTTCGGCGCGCGGCGACATGTATATCCAGGTCGCGGTCGAAACCCCGCAGAACCTGACCAGGCGCCAGCGCGAACTGCTCGAGGAATTCGAGCGCGAGGCCGGGACCACCGCCGCCGGCAGCCCCGAGCATGAAGGCTTCTTCGCCAAGGTGAAGGAATTTTTCGACGGATTGTAACAATCCCCCGCCGCCGCCCCGAAGCCAGGCTCCGGTGCGGCGGCGGGGCGTTGCTTTCCGCCGTGCCTCGCCCAACTATCCCGGCAGGCCGCCAACCAACAGGATGAACATCATGAAGCCAGTTCTGCCTGCCGCCGCCGCCATCGCCCTGCTTCTCGCCGGCTGCGCCGTAGCCCCGCCGAGCGGGCCGAGCGTGGTCTCGATGCCCGGCCCCGGAATCTCCTTCGACCAGTTCCGCCATGACGACTCGCTCTGCCGCTATTACGCGAGCCGCCAGATCAACCCGGCCGAGGCGCAGGCCGCCGGCCAGTCCGCCACCAACGCCGCGGTCGGCGGCACCCTGCTCGGCGCCGCCGCCGGCGCGCTGCTCGGCGCTGCCGGCGGCAATGCCGGCACCGGGGCCGCGATCGGCGCGGGTTCCGGCCTGCTGCTCGGCAGCGCCATGGGCGGCGGCAACGCCCAGAACGCGGCGGACTCGATGCAGGCGCGCTACAACGTCGCCTATGCCCAGTGTATGGTAGCGCACGGCAACAAGATGGAAGGCTATGCGCGCGGATACCGACCGTCCTACAATTACGGCGCGCCGTCCTATGCGCCGCCCGGCTACTACGCCTATCCGCATTACTGATCCGGTCCGCGCCGGCGGTGTCGCACTCGGTGCCGCGCCGCCGCCGATGGCGCGGCCGCGACGGCGCCGGCGCTGGCGGATTCCGCTCCCGGTCTCGATCGCCCTGCACGCGGCGATCCTGCTCCTGCTGCTCTACGTGGTGCATCGCCGCCGGTTGCCCGAGCCGCACCCCCAATCCGGCATCGAAGTCGTGTTTCAGAATTCCGGCCTGACCCACACGGCGAAGCACGACGCCGCCCCCGCAGAACCCCGCCACGCGCCCGAGGCCACACCATCCCTGCCGCCGCCGCCGCTTGCCGCCCCGCCGCCGCAACCAGCACTCAAGCCGGTTCCCGCGCCATCACCAGCGCCGCCCGCGGTCCATCTCGACACGCGCCAGTTCGCCCCGCCGCCGATGCAGGCCTCCATCGTCCCGCACGCCCCGCCGGTGCCGAAATCGCCGCCCCGCCCGTCTCGCCCGGCGCCGCGCCACAGCTATGTCGTGATGAACGGCATGTCCTTCGGCAGCCGGCCGAGCACCGCGCTCACCCATCGCAGCACGGCGCTCAACCTCGCCCCCGCCGCCCCCGACTTCAACCGCCATGCGCCCGACATCGTCTTCAAGGGCAAGGCCGGGCCGGACTGGCAGAGCGCCTTCAACAAATGGGTGAACACGCATGATTATTACCCCGAGGGTGCCGCCGCCCAGGGCCAGCAGGGCTCGGTGACGGTGAGCTTCACCGTGCTGCCCGACGGGCGGGTGATCGACCTGCACATGGTCAGCCGCTCCGGCGCGCCGCTGCTCGACATGGCGTGGTATGGGCTGTTCAACGGTGCGCAGGTGCCGAAATTCCCGCCCGGCTCGAAGGCGAAATCCGAGCAGGTGACGGCAACCATCCACTTCATCCTGATCCACTGACCCCGCCCCGTGCGGGGCAGGGCAGGGAGCTACCCCGCGCCGGACGGCGCAAAAACCACCCGCGCCGGGCGGCGCAAAAACCACCCGCGCCCCGTGCGGGGCGCAAAAATCAGCCGCGCCGGGCGCGGCGGATGACGCCCGCCGCCTCCAGCGCGGCGATCTCGGCCCCGGTATAGCCATGCTCGGCGAGGATCTCGTCGAGATGCGCGGCAAAGCCCGGCGGTGCCGCGTGCGGCCCGCCCGGCGTGCGCGAGAACTTGATCGGCGTGCCCAGCGTGCGCACCCCGTCCAGCTCCGCGACCATGGCGCGGTGCCGCGCGTGCTCGCTCTCCAGCGCCGCATCCACCGGCCGCACCGGCCCGGCCGGAATCCCGGCGCGGATCATCCGCTCGGCCAGTTCCTCGCCGTCATGCCCGGCGAGCGCCTCGCTCAGCGCCGCGGTCATCGCCGCGCGGTTGGCGAGCCGGTCGGCATTGGTGGCAAAGCGCGGATCGGCGGCGAGGTCCGGCCGCTCCAGCAGCGCGCAGAGCTTGCGGAACTGCCCGTCATTGCCGCCGGCGATGAAAATCTCGCAGGTCGCGGTCGGGAAGGTGTCATAGGGGGCGATGTTGGGATGGGCGTTGCCCGTCGCCGCCGGCCGCTTGCCGTTCAGCAGGTAATTCGCCGCCGCCGGGTGCAGCAGCGCCATGCCCGCATCGTGCAGCGTCATGTCGATGAACTGCCCGCGCCCCGAGCGCTGGCGCTCCTGCAACGCCATCAGGATGCCGACCGCCGAATACAGCCCGGTCGCGAGATCGACCACCGGCGTCCCCATCCTGAGCGGCCCCTCGCCGGGGCGGCCGTTGATGGTCATCAGCCCCGTCATCGCCTGCACCACCGCGTCATAGCCCGGCAGCCCGCCGAACGGCCCGTCGGCGCCGAACCCCGAGATCCGGCAATGCACGAGGCGCGGAAAGCGCGGGGCCAGCGCCGCCTGGCCGATATTCCACTTCTCCAGCGTGCCGGGCTTGAAATTCTCCACCAGCACGTCGGCCTCCTCCAGCAGCCGCAGCAGCACCGCGCGCCCCTGCTCGTGCGCGAGGTCAAGCGTCATCGCCC
Source organism: Acidiphilium sp. 20-67-58 (assembly GCF_002255515.1). Lineage (NCBI taxonomy): Bacteria > Pseudomonadati > Pseudomonadota > Alphaproteobacteria > Acetobacterales > Acidocellaceae > Acidiphilium > Acidiphilium sp. 20-67-58. Next base: position 44,744 of record NZ_NCAS01000006.1, read on the forward strand.
GCTTGTTGCGATTGGCGCCGAGAAAATAGCTCGCATCCCGCGCCCCGTCCGCCCGCTCGAGGAAAGGCGGTCCCCAGTCGCGCACCTCGTCGCCCTGCGGCGGCTCGATCTTGATCACGTCCGCGCCGTGATCGGCGAGGATCATCGTGCAATACGGCCCGCCCAGCACCCTGGTCAGGTCGATCACCTTCAGCCCGGTCAGCGCGCGTTCGGTCATGGCGGCGATCATGGTCCCCTGTCGAATTCGGTGTCGCGCCCATCTGATGCTATGGACGCGGCCTCGACACAAGCAGGACAGGGAAGGGAGCGGAGATGGAACTCGGATTGAAGGGCAAGCGGGCGATCGTGTGCGCGGCCAGCAAGGGGCTCGGCCGCGCCGTGGCCGTCTCCCTCGCCCGCGAGGGGGTGGATCTGGTGATCACCGCGCGCGGCGAGGCGGCGCTGGCCGAAACGGCGGCGGCGATCCGCGCCGAAACCGGGGTGAAGGTCGAGATCGCGGCCGGCGACATCACCACCGAGGCGGGCCGCGCCGCGGCGCTCGCCCTCTGCCCCGCGCCGGACATCCTGATCAACAATGCCGGCGGCCCGCCCGCCGGCGATTTCCGCAAATTCACCGACGCCGACTGGGAAGCCGCCCTGCGCGCCAACATGCTCACCCCGATCGCGCTGATCCGCGCGACGGTGGATGGCATGATCGAGCGCCGCTTCGGCCGCATCGTCAACATCACCTCGGCGGCGGTGAAATCGCCGATCCCCGCCCTTGGCCTGTCCAATGGCGCCCGCGCCGGGCTCACCGGCTTCGTCGCCGGCCTCGCCCGCCAGGTCGCGAAGCACAACGTGACGATCAACAATCTTCTCCCCGGCCCCTTCATGACCGACCGTCTGCGGGACAACGCGGCCTCCGCCGCCCGCGCCTCCGGCCGCTCGGTCGAGGACGAGCTCGCCGCCCGCGCCGCCGCCAACCCGACCGGCCGCGTCGGCACGCCGGAGGAATTCGGCGATGCCTGCGCCTTCCTCTGCGGCGCACAGGCGGGCTTCATCGTCGGCCAGAACCTGCTGCTCGATGGCGGCGCCTTCAACGCGGCGTTCGGCTGACCTTGGCCTACCCGGTTTCGGATCATTACGACGGCGCCCGCTTCTTCAACCCCGAAGGGGCCCGCCGCCGCACCGGCCGCTTCCCGATGCTCCGCTGGGTCACGCGGCGCGAGGGACGGGCGAAATGGCCCGACCGGGTGGAAAACCGGATCTTTGCTCCGCCGCCCGCCGCGGTGGCGGCGGGCGAGGCGGCGGTGACCTTCATCGGCCATGCGAGCTTCCTGATCCGCCTGCCGGGCCTCGTGCTGCTGACCGACCCGATCCTCTCGGATCGCTGCTCGCCGGTCGGCTGGGCCGGGCCGCGCCGGGTCCGCCCGCCCGGCCTCACGCTCGAGGCGATGCCGAAGCCGGACGCGATCCTGCTCTCGCACAACCATTACGACCATTGCGACATTCCGACCCTCGCCGCCCTGCACGCGCGCTTCGGCCGCATCCCGATCTTCACCCCGCTCGGCAACCGCGCCTTTCTCACCCGCAAGGGGCTCGGCCCGGTCACCGAGCTTGACTGGTGGCACCATGCCGAGCTGCACGGCACCCGCATCACCCTGACCCCGGCGCGGCATTTCGCCGCCCGCACCCTGCGCGACCGCAACGCCACGCTCTGGGGCGGTTTCATGCTGCGCCATGAAGCCGGCCAGCTCTATTTCGCCGGCGACACCGGCTATACCGGCTATTTCCGCATGATCCGCGAGCGTCTCGGCCGCCCCGGCCTCGCCTTGCTGCCGATCGGCGCCTACGAGCCGCGCTGGTTCATGGGCAATGTCCACATGAATCCGGCGGATGCGGTGCGCGCCTTCGCCGAGCTGGGGGCGGCGCGGGCGGTGGGGATGCATTTCGGCACGTTCCAGCTCACCGACGAGGCGATCGACGCCCCGGAGCGCGACCTCGCCGCCGCCCGCGAGGCCGCCGGCCTGCCGGCCGCGCGTTTTTCCACGCTCGATGTCGGCGAGACCGGCCTGTTCCGCCTCGATCCCGGCTGACTGCCCTCAGCCGGCAAAAGATCACGGCTGACCGACCTCAGCCGGATCAAAAACCCGGCTGACTGCCCTCAGCCGGATCAAAAACCCGGCTGAAGGGGGTCAGCCGCGAATCGCCTCGATCCGCGGCGGGTTGCGCAGCGTCTGCAGGATCACGCAATAGCGCTCGGTGCTCTCGATCAGCCGGGCCACGCTCTTCTCGTCCGCATCGGTGTCGAGATCGAAGCGCAGCGAAATCTCGGTGACACCCACCGGCGTGGCGCGGTCGATCGCCAGCGTCCCGCGCGCGTCCCACACCCCCTCGGCGGTGATGCTGCCGCGCTTCACAATCACCCCCATCGCGGTCGCGACGGCGGACAGCGTCACCCCGGCGCAGGCGACCAGCGCCTCCAGCAGCATGTCGCCCGAACAGGCCTGCGAGCCGTCGCCGCCGGCCGCCTCGTGCAGCCCGGCGGTCACCTCGCCGTCATGGCCGCGCACCACGCAGGCGAGCCCGCCCTGCACGATCTCGCCCACCGCGCGCGAGACGATCCGCGCCGAGGCGGCATCCTCGCGGTATTTCTGCTTCAGCGGCGCCTGCAAGGCGCGGAGTTCGGCGGCATCCATCGCGGTCTCCCGGAAACTGTCCTGTGTCTTGCGGCGAGGATGCAGCCGCCGCCCCGCCGAGGCAAGCGGCGGATCAGTGATGCGCCTCGGGCGCCGGCTCCACCGTATTGGGCTTGGGGATCGGCCGGTTCTCGACGACGCGCAGGAACTGGTGCGACATCGCGTGATAGACCGGCTCCTTGCAGACCAGCCGCGAAGCCATGGTGCCGAGGATCGCGGCAATCCCGACCGGCACCGACATCGACGGATCGGAGGTCATCTCGATCACGATCACCGCCGCCGTCAGCGGCGACTGCACGACGCCGGCGAAATACCCGGCCATGCCCACCATCGCGAATCCCGCCACCGGCAATCCCGGCAGCAGATGCACGAACGCCGTGCCGACGCCGACGCCGACAGCGAGGGAGGGCGCGAAAATCCCCCCCGGAATCCCCGAGAGATACGACACCAGGGTGGCGAGGAATTTCAGCGGCGCGAAATCGACCGGCGGCAGCACGCCCGAAACCATCGCATCCCGCGCATTGGCATAGCTCGCATCGAACACCATCCCGTGCGAGGCGAAGCCGATCGCCGCGAGCACGAGGCCGCAGAAGGCGGCGAAAATCACCGGCTGCTTCTGCGCGAGGCGGTTGATCGCGCCGGGCAGGAACTTCCACGGTGTCACCAGGATCTGCGCGAACACCCCGCCCGCGAGCCCGCCGATCACGGCGCAGACCGGGATCAGCAGCCAGACCCAGTCCAGCTTCAGCACCGCGTGCGAGAAGCCGAAATAAGGCTGGTAGCCGAGGACGAACATCAGGGTGATGCCGCTCGCGAAGGCGGCGAGGATGATCGAGCGCACCTGCCGGTCATCGAAGCTGCGCGCCATCTCCTCGATCGCGAAGACGATGCCGGCCAGCGGCGCGTTGAAGGCGCAGGTGATGCCCGCCGCCCCCCCGGCGAGGATCAGCAGCCGCTGCAGCGCATGGGTGCGCTCCAGCCCCATCCGCCCGCAGATATTCATCGCAGCACAGCCGATCTGCACCGTCGGCCCCTCCTTGCCGATCGACGCGCCGCTCGCGAAGCCGATCAGCGTCAGCAGGAATTTCCCCACCGCGATCCGCAGCGACAGCACCGAATCGACATCGGCCGAATCCTGCATCTGCAACCCGGCCATCGCCTGCGGAATGCCCGAGCCCTGCGCGCCGGGAAACACCTGCCGGGTGAGATAGACGATGAGCGCGAGCCCCGCCGGGCAGAGCAGGAACACGATCCAGCCGTGCTGCGCCGTGACATGCTGGAACAGCGCCGTCGCGCGGACGACGCCGATGCCGAAGGCGATGGAGACCAGTCCGGTGATGATGGCGGCGAGAACGAAGATGAGATTGCGTTTCAATGCCGCCATGAATGAAGATCTCCCTGAAAAATGATCCCGGCGGCAGGGCCAGGCCACATCCCGCCGCGCCCGCGGGGCTTGCCCGATACCGCTTGATTCATGTCAATGCCAGAACGGGCACCGCATGTGAACCGTCCGCCGCCCGCGCCCGGCGCTGCGGCCGCCGGCGCCGCCTGAGAGGACAGACTTGACCGCACCATCCAACGAGGCTTCGGCCACCCCGCCCCGCCGCGCGCTCGACCGTCGCCTGATCGCGGCGGGGCAGGGGGCGCGGCGCTGGCTCGGGCTCGCCATCGGGCTCGGCCTCGCCGCCGGCCTCGCGGTGATCGCTCAGGCGCTGCTGCTCGCCCATGTCGTCACCGCGCTGATCTTCCGCCACGAAGCCGCCGCCGCGCTGGCGCTGCCGCTCGCGTCCCTGGCCGGGCTGCTGCTCCTGCGCGCGGCTTTGAGCTTTGCCGCCGAACGCGCCGCCCACCACGCCGCCGCCGCGGTCAAGCTCTCGCTCCGCCGCACCATGCTCGACCATCTCTTCGCCCTCGGCCCCGCTTACGCCGCCGGCGAGCGCAGCGCCGACCTCGCCGCCACCCTGCTCGACGGTGTCGAGGCGCTGGAGCCCTATCTCGCCCGCTACCTGCCGCAGATGGCGCTGGTCGCACTGGTCCCGCTCGCCATTCTCGCCGCCATCTTCCCGGTGGACTGGATCAGCTTCCTCGTCCTGCTCGTCACCGGCCCGATCATCCCGGTCTTCATGGTCTTTGTCGGCTACCGCGCCGAGGCGATCAACCGCCGGCAATGGCGCGAATTGCTGACCATGAGCGCCCGCTTCCTCGATGCCGTGCAGGGGATCACCACGCTGCGGCTGTTCGGCCGAGCGCGCGACGAGATCGCGCTGATCGGGCGCATCGCCGATGAATACCGCCGCGCCACCATGGCCGGGCTGCGCATCGCCTTCCTCACCTCGGCGGTGCTGGAATTCTTCGCCTCGCTCTCGATCGCCCTGGTCGCCGTGCTGTTCGGCGCGCGGCTGCTGCACGGGCATATCGGCTTCTTTCCCGCCTTCTTCGTGCTGCTGCTGGTGCCGGAATTCTTCCTCCCCCTGCGCGGCCTCGCCACCCATTACCACGCGCGAATGACGGCGCTGGCCGCCGCCGGCCGCATCTTCGACGTGCTCGATACACCACCCGCGACGACCTGGGGCGATGCCGTTCCGCCATCCGGTCCGCTGTCGCTGCGCTGCGCCGGCCTCACCATCGCCCACGAGCCCGGCCAGACGGTGCTGCACGGGATCGACTGCGCCTTTCCCGCCGGCACGCTCACCGCCATCGTCGGCCGCTCCGGTGCGGGCAAATCCACCCTCGCCGCCGCCCTGCTCGGCTTCGTCGCCCCGCACTCCGGCGCCGTCCTCGTCAATGACGACACCGCGCTCACCGCGCTCGACCGTGAGGCCTGGTGGGCGCAACTCGCCTATGTGCCGCAGACCCCCCGCGTCTTCGCCGGCACGATCGCCGCGAATCTGCGCCTCGCCCGGCCGGAAGCGGACGACGCGGCGCTGCGCGAGGCCCTCCGCCGCGCCCGCCTGCTCGACGAGATCGACCGCCTGCCCGCCGGGATCGAGACAAGCATCGGCGATGGCGGCGCCGGGCTCTCCGGCGGCCAGGTCCAGCGCCTCGCCCTTGCCCGCGCCTTCCTGCGCGACGCGCGGCTGCTGATCCTCGACGAAGCCACCGCCCATCTCGACCTCGAAACCGAGGCCGAGATCGCCGCCGCCATCGCCGACCTCGCCCGCGGCCGCACCGCGATCCTGATCGCCCACCGCCTCGCCACGGTGCGCCGGGCCGACCGCATCCTGGTGCTGGAGGGCGGGCGCCTCGCCGAATCCGGCACGCATGACGAGCTGCTCGCCCGCGGCGGCGCTTACGCCGCCCTGCTCGGCGCCGCGGAGGCACCATGCGCGACCTGATCCGCCTGCTCCGCCTCTACGCGCCCTACCGGGCCTGGGTGCTCGCCGGCGTAGCACTCGGCCTGCTCACCGTGCTGGCGAATTTCGCCCTGCTCGCGCTCTCCGGCTGGTTCCTCGCCGCCACCGGCGTCGCCGGCCTCGCCGGCTACGCGGCGCAGAACGTGTTCAACTTCTTCACCCCGGCCGCCGGGGTGCGCTTCTTCGCCACCCTGCGCGTGCTCGCCCGCTATGCCGGCAGGCTGGTCGATCACGAGGCGACGTTCCGCCTGCTCGCCCGGCTGCGGATGGTCGCCTATGCCGGGCTCGAACCGCTCGCCCCGGTCGGCCTCGCCGGCGAGCGCGGCGGCGACCTGCTCTCCCGCCTCGTCGCCGATATCGACCGGCTGGGCGATTTTTTTCTCCGCGTCGTCTCGCCCTTCGTGATCGCGGCTGCGGCGGCGCTGGTCATGGCGCTCGGCTTCGCCATCGTCTCGCCCGCGGCCGGGCTGCTGCTCCTGCTCGGCCTGACCATTGCCGGCATCGCGGTGCCGCTGGCGAGCCTCGGTCTCGGCCGCAACCCCGCCCGCGCCGCCGTCGCGGTGCAGGTGCAGCTGCGCGCCGATCTCGTCGATTCCGTCCAGGGCATGGCCGAACTGCTCACCTGCAATGCGAGCGGGGCGATGGCGGCGCGGGTCGATGCGGCGAGCGTCGCCCTGCTCGCCGCCCAGCGCCGCCTCGCGGCGATCGCAGGCTTCGGCGCCGCCGCCATCCTGCTCGCCTCCGGCCTGACCATGCTGGCGATGCTGCCGCTCGCAGGCACGCTGGCGGCGGCGCACCGCATCGCCGGCCCGGTCATCGCCCTGCTCGCCCTCGGCGCGATGGCCGCCTTCGAGGCGGTCGCCCCGCTGCCGGCCGCCTTCCAGCTCCTCGGCGGCATGGCCGAATCCGCCCGCCGCGTCTTCGACCTGCTCGACCGTCCGCCCCCCGTCGCCGAGCCCGCCTCCAGCCCGCCCCGCCCGGCCCGGCTCGACCTCAGGCTCGATGGCGTCTCGCTCCGCTATCCCGGCGCCGCCCATGCGGCGCTCGCCGGCATCGACCTCGCGATCGCCGAGGGCGAGCACGTCACCATTCTCGGCCGCAGCGGCGCGGGCAAGACCTCGCTGTTCAACCTGCTGCTCCGCTTCGCCCCGCCCGCGGCGGGCAGCGCCACGCTCGGCGGCGTCGATCTCGCCACCATCCGCGGCGATGACCTGCGCTCGCTCTTCACCGTGGTCTCGCAGACCACCGCGATCTTCGCCGGCACCCTGCGCGACAACCTCCTCCTCGCCCGCCCGGATGCCGACGACGCCGCACTCTGGCGCGCGCTGGAGACCGCCCGCCTCGCCGATTTCGTCAGCACCCGTCCCGGCGGCCTCGATTCGCTGGTGGGCGAGGCGGGGGCAAAACTCTCCGGCGGCGAGGCGCGGCGGCTCTCGCTCGCCCGCGCCGCCCTGCGCGCCACCCCCTTCCTGCTGCTCGACGAGCCGACCGAGGGGCTCGACCCGCTGACCGAGGCTGAATTCCGCCGCGCGCTCGCCGGCCTTGCCGCCGGGCGCACGGTCATCGCCATCACCCACCGTCTCGACCACCTCGCCGATGACGACCGCGTGGTGATGCTGGAGCAGGGCCGCATCGTCGCCGATGGCCGCTTCGGCGCGCTCCGCCGGGGCGAGGGGCCTGTGGCGCGGCTGTCACGGCTGCGGGAGATGTCGCGCCACTTCTGAGCCCGCCTGCAACGGATTGATACAGATCAATGCGGCGCCGCCCCAGCGGTCTAACGCTCTGGGCAATGCCAACCACGGCCGGGCGGGGGTCCCGCCGGTCATCGGGCCAGGAGTTCACCATGATCGACCCGACAGTCGTCGACCTGTCGCGCCTGCAATTCGCGCTGACCGCGCTGTATCACTTCCTGTTCGTCCCCCTCACGCTGGGGATGACCTTCCTGCTCGCGACGATGGAGACGGTCTACGTCATCACCGGCAAGCAGATCTACAAGGACATGGCCCTGTTCTGGGGCAAGCTGTTCGGCATCAACTTCGCCATCGGCGTTGCCACCGGCCTGACCATGGAATTCGAGTTCGGCACCAACTGGTCGATGTATTCGCATTTCGTGGGCGACGTCTTCGGCACCCCGCTCGCCATCGAGGGGCTGATGGCCTTCTTCATGGAAAGCACCTTCATCGGCCTGATGATCTTCGGCTGGGACCGGCTGAGCCGCCCCGCCCACCTCGCCATCACCTATCTCGTCGCCCTCGGCTCGAATCTCTCGGCGCTGTGGATCCTGATCGCCAACGGCTTCATGCAGGACCCGACCGGCGCCAAATTCGACCCCGACACGATGCGGATGCAGTTCCACAGCTTCGCCTCCCTCGTCTTCAGCCAGGACGCGCAGGCGAAATTCGTCCACACCTCGATCGCCGGCTACGTCACCGGCTCGATGTTCGTGATGGGCATCTCCGCCTACTACCTGCTGCGCCGCCAGCACCGCGAATTCGCCGCCCGCTCCTTCCGCATCGCCGCGATTTTCGGGCTGATCTCCACCCTCGGCGTGGTCACGCTGGGCGATGCGCTCGGCCGGATGGACTATCTGGTGCAGCCCGCCAAGCTCGCCGCGATGGAAGGCATCTGGCACACCACCAAGGGGCCGGGCGCGCCGTGGCTGATCGCCGCCGTGCCGAACGACCGCACCCAGAAAAACGATTTCGAGATCGGCGTGCCCTATGTGCTGACCCCGCTGGTCGCGCATGCCTGGAACGTCCGCATCCCCGGCATCGCCGAACTCGAGCAGCAGGCGCAAACCCGCGCCGCCAAGGGCATCCAGGCGGTGATCGCGCTCAAGCAATATGGCGAAACCCACAGCCCGGCGGCACTCGCCGCCTTCCGCAAGAACGAGGCGGACATGGGCTACGGCTTCCTCGCCCAGCGCTTCGCGCCGGATCAGGATCTCTCCAGGATCACGCCCGCGAACCTGCCCGGCATCCTGCAGAAAACCGGCCGCGAATCGATCCCCAACGTCTTCGTCGAGTTCTGGAGCTTCCGCCTGATGGTCGGGCTTGGCCTCGCCTTCCTCGTGGTCTTCGCCTTCGGCGCCTATTACAGCCTGCGCAACGAGCTTGAGAAACACCCGATGGTGATGCGCGCGGCGATGTGGGCGATCCCGCTGCCGGTGCTGGCCTGCGAATTCGGCTGGATCACCGCCGAGAACGGCCGCCAGCCCTGGACGGTCTATGGCTGGCTGCCGACCTTCCAGTCCGCCTCCAGCCACTCGGTCGGCTACATGCTGTTCTCGCTGATCGGCTTTGCCCTGCTCTACAGCCTGTTCATCGCCGCCGAGCTTTACCTGATGTTCAAATACGCAAGGCTCGGCCCCGGCGAGCACGCCCATCCCCGCCCGGTCGAGGCTCCGGTCGGCGTCGGACTGATGCGCCCCGGCTTCGCCGACAAGTCCTGGCAATAAGGAAACCGCGCCATGGAACTCTATATCGCGCTCAAGCTCATCTGGGCGGTGCTGCTCGGGGTGCTGCTCTGCGGCCTCGCCATCATGGTGGGGATGGACATGGGGGTCGGCGCGCTGCTGCGCTTCGTCGGCCGCACCGATGCCGAGCGCCGCACCGCGCTGGCCGTGATCGGCCCGCACTGGGATGGCAACCAGGTCTGGTTCATCCTCGGCGGCGGCGCCATCTTCGCCGCCTTCCCGACGCTCTACGCCACCTCCTTCTCGACCTTCTACGTGGTGATGATCCTGCTGCTCTTCAGCATGATCATGCGCCCGGTCGCCTTCGAATACCGCTCCAAGGTCGATGCAAGGCGCTGGCGCTCGACCTGGGACTGGGCATTCCTGATCTCCGGCGCCCTGCCGATGATCATCTACGGTGCCGCCTTCGGCAACGTGCTCCAGGGGGTGGGGTTCCATTTCGGCTGGGACGGCCAGTATTACCAGGACGAGAGCTTCGTCTGGTACCTGCTCAACCCCTTCGCGGTGATGTGCGGCGTGATGTCGCTCGCCCTTGCGGTGCACCAGGGCGGGGCGATGCTGATGATCCGCGGCGAGGGCCCGATCGCCGAGCGCGCCCGGCGCTACGCGGTGCCCGCCGGCCTGCTCGCCGCCGCCCTGTTCACGATCGGCGGGGTCTGGGTCCGCTTCATCAAGGGCTTCGCCTACACCGCCCCGGTCAACCCGGCGATGCCGGCGACCCCGCTCGGCGGCCCTGCGGTCGCGATGCGCGCCGGCGCCTGGATGGACAATTTCCACCAGCACCCGGTGCTCTGGCTGCTGCCGGCTGTGGGCCTGTTCGGCATGATCGCGGGTCCGCTCGCGCTCGCCGCCCGCAAGCCGATCCTCGGCTGGTGGCTCGGCGCGCTGGCCTGGATCGGCACGATCTTCACCACCGGGGCGGCGATGTTCCCCTTCCTGATGCCCTCCACCACCGCCCCGGCGCAGAGCCTGACGGTGTGGAACGCCTCCGGCAGCGCCTATAATCTCGGCTGGATGCTGGCCTTCGCGCTGGTCTTCGTGCCGATCATCCTGAGCTACACGGCCTGGGCCTTCCGCGTCATGCGCGGCAAGGTGAAAACCGAGGCCGTCATCGCCAACGACCACTCCTATTGAAGCGGGAGGCACCATCCATGCTGTCCATGATCAAGTTCGTCGCCCTCGGGGGCATCCTGGTCGCCGCCATCCTGCTCGCGGTGGTCACCGGCGATGAAGGCCCCTGGTATTTCGGCTGGCTCGTCGGCACGGTGATGATCGTGCTGATCGCCGCCAGCGGTGCCGTGCTGTTCGAGGCGCAGGAAAGCGCCGTCCGCGCCCGCAACCACAACAGCAACCACGTTTGAGGAGACCCCCCATGCTCGGCGGACTCGAAGGCCTCATCCTGTTCATCCCGTTCGTCTATTTCGGGCTCTACGTCATCGCCTGGCTCTACGCCCGCCGCCATTTCCCCTGACGGCGCGGGAATGCGCGCGCGCCCCGATCCGCCGGATCGGGGCGCGTTGGCGCATCCGCCACCACGCGGTGCCGTATTCGGTTTATCAACAAGACAGAGCACGGCATCCGATCCTGATGGATCGGAACGTGCTCTGGAAAGAGGGGTTCAGAACAGGAACGTATGCTCGCCGGTGCTGGTCACCGCGCGGGCCATGGCGGCGAGCGCTTCCGTGGGCATGTCCGGCCCGGTCGAGACGATCCGCATCGCCCCGCACCCGGCCGCCCGCGCCATCGCCGCGAGCCGCGTCGCCATGGCGGCGCGCAGCTCCCGCCCATGCAGCGGGTCCATCACCGCGAAGGGCCGCACAGCCATCACCATCCCGTGCTCGATGTCGCTCACGCACCGGTAACAGGCGAGGCCGCACGGATTGTCGCGCCGCACCCAGCGGATCGTGATCGTCCCGCGCCGGTTCGGGTCCGCCCCGAGCAGCCCGCGCGCGTGGCGGCGCCAGCGCGGCAGGTCCAGCCAGGGCTGCACGAGGCGCGCCAGCACGAAACACGGGTCGATCTGCGCCTCGTTCATCGGTTCAATCAGGAATGCCGGTTCGTGCATGATCCTCATCATCAATAAGCATGACAGGATTGCCCGCCACGACGCCGCCCGCCTTGATCGAAATCAAGTATTGCCGCCGGAACCCTGATCAAATTCCGGTTCAGATGCCGCCCCAGGCATGATTTCGATGACATAACGAACAGTCGGTTCAAAATGATTGCGGTTGCGCCCCGCGCGTCGGCTGGCCTAGATACAACATTCTGAGACGTCAGAAGGGCGCGCAGATGTTGGAGCAGCGGGATCGGGCGCATCGTTCGCCGATAAATCTTTCCGAAGCCATCATTCCGGGTCTGTGCGCGGGGTGCGGTGCGCGTCATATCGGCCTGTGCGACGCACTCGCCGACGAAGACCTGCACTTCCTCGCCAGCGTCGCCCGGCAGATCACGGTCGCCCGCGGCCACAGCTTCGCCATCGAGGGCGACAGCGCACGCTATTTCTTCAACATCAATGCCGGCACTGCCCGCCTGCACAAGGATCTGCCGGATGGCAGGCGGCAGATCACCGGCTTTGTCGGCCCCGGCGATTTCGTCGGCCTCGCCGCCGACGACCGCTACACCTTCAGCGCCGAGGCGATCGAGGATGTCCGCCTCTGCCGGTTCGACCGCACCGAGCTGCGCGGCGTCTTCTCCCGCTTCCCCGCACTCGAGCGCCGCCTGCTCGACGTCGCCTCGCACGAGCTGATCGTCGCCCAGGAACAGATGCTCCTGCTCGGCCGCAAGAGCGCGATCGAGCGTCTCGCCAGCTTCATCGATGGCTGGAGCCACCGCGCGATGCTGTGCGGCGGCGGCAGGGAATCGCTGCGCCTGCCGATGACCCGCACCGACCTTGCCGACTATCTCGGCCTGACCATCGAAACCGTCTCCCGCGCCCTCTCGGCGCTGCGCAAGCAGGGCGTGATCGACGTCACACCCGACCACAATATCAGCGTCGTCAAGCCGCACGCCCTGCACGAGATCGCCCGCGCCGGCGCCTAGAGCATCATCCGATCCATCGGGATCGGAGCGTGCTCTATTCGCCCGCGCCAGCGTTTGACGCAGGTCAATGCGCGAGGCGGGCAGCGCGCCCATCATCCCCCTCAGCCAGAAGGAGGATCCGATGAACGTGCGCGAGATCATGACGGTGGGGCCGCTCACCGTCGAGCCGGAAACCACCCTCGCGGATGCCGGCCGCATCATGCTGGACCAGAATCTCTCGGCCCTCCCGGTGATCGACCGCGGCGGCCGCCTGCTCGGCATCGTCACCGATGGCGACATGCTCCGCCGCCCCGAGCTTGAAACCGTGCCGGAAATCGGCTGGTGGCGCGGCTTCCTCGCCCCCGAAACCTCGGCCCGCCAGTTCGCGCGCACCCGCGGCCGCCATGTCGGCGAGATCATGACCACGCCGGTCCGCTCCGTCGGCCCCGACACGCCGCTCTCCGACGCGATCGACATCATGGAAACCTACCATGTGAAGCAACTGCCGGTGGTCCAGGGCGAGGTCCTGCTCGGCATGCTCAACCGCCGCAACATCCTCTCCCGCCTGATCACCGCCCTGCTGGTGATCGAGGACACGCCGGTGAGTGACGACGTGGTGGCAACCCGCATCCGCGCCGCCATCGAGAAAACCAACTGGGCGCCCAAGGCGACCATCGAGGTCAAGGTCGATCACGGTATCGCGACGCTCTCCGGCCCCGTCTTCAGCGATGCCGAGCGGATGGCGCTGATCGTGCTCGCCGAGGGGATCGGCGGCGTCCGCCGGGTGGCCGACGAAATGGTCTATGTCGATCCCACCAGCGGGGTCGCTTTCGGTTCCTACTAGAGCATCATCCGATCAGATGGACCCATCTGATCGGATAAAGATGCTCGGTTTATCAATAAGATAGAGCACTACATCCGATCCGAAAGGATCGGAAAGTGCTCTTGAGCATCATCCGATCAGATGGACCCATCTGATCGGATAAAGATGCTATATTTATCAATATGATAGGGCGCCTTACCTGCGTCCGGGCGGCGATTCGGTCAGCCGGCGCGCCGCCTCGGCGATGTCGGCTTCGTCCGCGCAATAGGAAAACCGCACGAAATCGCCGCCGCGCGCGGTGTCGAAATCATGCCCCGGCGTCGCCGCAATGTGCAGCTCGTGCAGCATCGCCCGGCAGAATTCGGCGCTGTCCTGCCCGCTCGCCGCGATGTCGGCATAGATGTAGAAGGCGCCATCCGCCGGCGAGAGCTTCGTCATCCCGGCGCGGGGCAGGGCGTCGAGCAGCAGGGCGCGCGAGCTTGCATAGGCATCGCGCCGCGCCGAGAGTTCGGCGTGGCAGTCGAACGCCGCCTCGGCCGCGCGCTGGGCGACATGCGGCGCGCAGATGAACATGTTCTGCGCCAGGCACTCCACCGGCCGCACCAGCTCCTCCGGCAGCACCATCCAGCCGACGCGCCATCCCGTCATCGAGAAATATTTCGAGAACGAGTTGATCACGATCGCCGAGGGGCTGAAGGCGGCGGCGGTGGCGGCCGGCGTGCCATAGGTCAGGCCGTGATAGATCTCGTCGCTGATCAGCCGGATGCCGTTCGCATGGCAGTGCCGGGCGAGGGCGGCGAGGTCGTCGGGATGCAGCATCGCCCCGGTCGGATTGGCCGGCGAGGCGATCAGCAGCCCGTCCGGCTGCGGATCGAGCGCTTCGAGCATCGCGACCGTCGGCTGGAACCCGGTCTCCTCGGTCGCCGGCAGCAGCAGCGGCCGCAGCCCGAGTGCTGTCATGATGTTCAGATAGGGCGGATAGCAGGGCGCGGCGAGGGCGATCGTGTCCCCCGGCTCGAACGCGGCGAGGAAGGCGAGCGGAAACCCGCCCGAGGCCCCGGCGGTCACCGCGATGCGCGCGGCGGGCAGGTCGAGCCCATACCAGTCGGCGTAATGCGCGGCGATCCGCCGGCGCAGCCCGGCAAGCCCCAGCGCCTCGGTATAGCCGAGCGGATCACGCCCCTCCATCGCGCAGGCTATGGCGCGGCGCACCCCCTCGGGCGCGCCGGCGCCGGGCTGGCCGACCTCCATGCGGATCACCCGGCGATTCGCCGCTGCCGGACTCGCGGCGAGCGCATTGGCCGCCGAAATCACGTCCATCACCAGAAAGGGCGGAACCCGCCCCGCCGTGCCGGTTTTCAGTGCCATGGCCGCCTCAGCGCGACCCGATGGCGAGCCCGGCGCCGCGCGGATCGGCCACGGCGGCGCAGGATTTCGGCGCTCCCGGCAGCGTGCCCGAACAGGCGATCGCATTCGCCCGGCCCGGCGCCGGCACCGGATGCGGCATCGCCTGGCCGGCGCGCAGCGATTCGGCCATCGCCGCCCCGGCGGCGAGCGGCGCGCCCGCCTGTCCCGCTCCCGTCGTCACCGCGCGGAAGGCGCCATCCGTGGTCGCGAGCGCCACGCTCAGCAGCGGCGGGCTGACCCGCTTCGGCGAGGCGGCGAGCAGGATGCCCGTCCCGGTGGCGATCCGCCCGGTGCCGAACAGGTTGTTCATCGTCGTCGCACAGCCGACCACGCCGCCCTTCGCATCGGCGATCGCATATCCCGCCGAAGCCGGCAGCGCGCCGAACCCGGTCACATGCCGCGCAGCGGCGGCGGCAGCCAGCGCGTCGCGCCCCGCCCCGGCGAGATCGTCCGGCGCGCTCGCCAGCGCCTCTATCGCCGCGCGCGTGCCCATCCCGGCAGCGGTCGGCGGCAAAGCGATGTCCGCGCCCAGCGCATGAACGATATCCGGCGTGGCATAGCGCGCGGCATCGGCGCGCAGGTCGGTCGCGGTCAGCCCCGCGCCCGCCTCGGCCGCCCCGGCGAGCAGGCTGTCCGCCAGGTGCCCCTGGTAGAAGCTCAGCACCCCGCCGCTCTGCAACCGCGCGAGCGTGGCGGCGAGGTCCGGCTGGCGCAGCGTCTCGCCGGCCTGCAACAGCTGGCCGGCGGGGCTGGCGAACACGTTGCGCGCGGCCGGATCGGCCAGCAGCGCATCGCCCACCACGCCAAGATCAGCCGCCAGCGCGCGCGAAACCGGAACGCCGCCGCCGGCCATCGTGGCGGCGGGCGCCATGTCGGTGGCGAGCGGCAGGGCGCCGTAGCGCGCCTGCATGGCGAGCAGCCCGCGCGCCATCTGCGGCACCGCCGCCGGGCGCGCCGCCCCTGCCTGGCTGCCGCGCGGCGTGCCGGGCGGAAACAGCAATGCGACGGGGCGGCCGGTGCCGCCCTCGTCATGCGGCATGTCGATGAGACAAACAGCGCCGCCGCCGAGCCCGGCGCGCGAGGGCAGGGTGACGCCGAGGGCGAAGCCCGCCGCCACCGCGGCATCCACCGCATTGCCGCCCTTCTGCAGGATCTCGTGCGCCGCGACGCTCGCCTCCGGCACCGGCGTGACGACGAACCCCGCCACCGGCGCCTGCGGCTTCGGCTCGCCCAGCCGGGCGTTGCCGCCGCCGCCGACAAGTTCGTTCGACAGGCCGCAGCCGGCGAGCAGGAGTGCGGCGGCGAGCGGGGCGGTGCGGCGCAAGATCGACAAATTCGCCATCCTCGTGACTGTGGAATACGGCAGGAGCGAAACCGGGATAACCGCCTTCGCCCGGCCGGGCAACATTCGAGCCATCCAGCCCCGCGCCCGGCGCGGGTTGCGCCGCCGCCCCCGCACCCCAATTCGACGGCAATGCGGGACGGCGCGCCGCCCGCGAGGATGATGCAGCAGGAGACCGCAACAATGCTGACGACGATCGACGCGTGGCTGAACCGCACTTTGCGCAACCATGACAAGTTGCGCAAGCTGGCCTGGTTTTCGCTCATTTATGTCTCGAGCGTAATCGCTTTTGGAATTTTCGCCTTCGCCCTGCAGGCGCTCGTCCCCGCCTGACCGCCGGCCCGATGTTGCGCTGCCGCATGGAGTGCGCTACCCGCCCTGCTCATGCTCATGAAGGCTCCAGAGCGGACCGATGATGGATTGATGTCGGCCTACCGGGCGCTGATCGAGGCCGGCACGATCCTGCCGGACCCGGTGCAGCGCCGTGCCGCCGAGCGTCTGCACGAACTCTGGTCCCGCCTGCGCGCCTACGATCCCACCCCCAAGGCCCCGCCCAATGGCTGGCTCGGCCGCCTGCTCAACAAGAAGCGGGTGGACGAGGTGCCGGAGGATTACCCCTCGGGCCTTTATCTCGTGGGCGAGGTCGGCCGCGGCAAGTCCATGCTGATGGACCTGTTTTTCAGCGCCGCCGAGGTGCCGCGCAAGCGCCGGGTGCATTTCCACGAATTCATGCAGCAGGCCCATGCGAGGCTGCACCGGCTGCGCGCCGAGCGGCCCGACGAGGATGCGGTGCTCTCGCTCGCCGACGCCATCGCCGCCGAATCCGTGCTGCTCTGCTTCGACGAGTTCCAGGTCCACGATATCGGCGATGCGATGATCCTCGCCCGCCTGTTCGAGGCGCTGTTCGCCCGCGCCGTGGTCGTCGTCGCCACCTCGAACACGCTGCCGGACGATCTCTACCGCAACAAGCCGGGCTATGAGAGTTTCCGCCCCTTCATCGGCCTGCTCAAGCGCCATCTCGACGTGATGGTGCTCGATGGCGGGCGCGACTACCGGCGCGAGCGCGTGCGCGGCGCGCGCAACTGGTACGTCCCCGCCGATGGCCGGGCCGAGCGCGCTCTCGATGATGTGTTCGCCGAACTGACCGGCGGCGTCGCCCCGTGTGCCGAAACCCTCACCGTCTTCGGCCGCAAGCTCGCCGTGCCGCTCGCCGCCAGCGGCGTCGCCCGGTTCGACTTCGCCGCCCTCTGCGCCCAGGCGCTCGGCTCGGGTGATTATCTCGCCCTCGCCACCCATTACGACACCGTGCTGATCGACGGGATTCCCCGTCTTTCGCCGGACAATTTCGACGAAGCGCGGCGCTTCATCACCCTGATCGACGCGCTCTACGAGCACCGGGTGAAGCTCTACGCCTCGGCCGCGGCGGAACCCGCAGCACTCTACACCTCGGGCGAGGGGGTCGCGATCTTCGAGCGCACCGTCTCCCGCCTCGAGGAAATGCGCAGCGAGGCCTATTTCGCCCTCGCGCATCTCACCTGAGATGCTGTTGCGCCGTCCCGGCCATTGGTCTAGGCCGCACGACGGCGGTTCCGCCCAGGACGGACGGCGCGCAGGCAATCGGTTTCGACTGACAGGCGAATGATCACCGTAAGGGGGCCCAATGAACATACATGAATACCAGGCCAAGGAATTGCTGAAATCCTATGGCGTCGCGGTGCTGGACGGGCATGTCGCCTGGACCGGCGAGGAGGCCGCCGAGGCGGCGCGCAAGCTTCCCGGCCCGATCTATGTCGTGAAGTCGCAGATCCATGCCGGCGGCCGCGGCGCCGGCCATTTCAAGGACGATCCCGAGGGCAAGGGCGGTGTCCGCCTCGCGAAATCGCCCGAGGACGTCGCCGCCGCCGCCGAGGCGATGCTCGGCAACACGCTGGTGACCAAGCAGACCGGCGCCGCCGGCCGCGTCGTCCGCCGCGTCTATGTCGAGGCCGGCTGCGACATCAAACGCGAACTCTACCTCTCGCTGCTGGTCGACCGCGCGAAATCCGAGATCGTCATCATGGCCTCGACCGAGGGCGGCATGGAGATCGAGGAAGTCGCCGAGAAGCACCCTGAGAAAATTCTCCGCGTCGCGGTCGATCCGGCGAGCGGCATCTCCGGCTTCCACGCCCGCCGCCTCGGCTTCGGTCTCGGGCTCGACGCCACCCAGATGAAGGCCTTCGCGAAATTCGTGAACGCGATGTACAAGGCCTTCGTGGCACTCGACTGCGCGATCGTCGAGATCAACCCGCTGGTCGTCACCGGCGCCGGCGAGGTTGTCGCCCTCGACGCCAAGGTCAGCTTCGACGACAACGCGCTCTACCGTCACCCCGACCTCGAAAAGCTGCGCGACGAGGCCGAGGAAGACCCGAAGGAACTCGAAGCCGCCAAGCACAGCCTGAACTACGTGGCGCTGGATGGCTCGATCGGCTGCATGGTAAACGGCGCCGGCCTCGCGATGGCGACGATGGACATCATCAAGCTCTACGGCGCCGAGCCCGCGAACTTCCTCGATGTCGGCGGCGGGGCGACCAAGGAGCGCGTCACCGCGGCCTTCAAGATCATCCTGTCGGACCCGAATGTCGAAGGCATCCTGGTCAACATCTTCGGCGGCATCATGCGCTGCGACGTGATCGCCGAGGGCGTGGTCGCCGCGGCGCGCGAGGTCTCGCTCTCGGTGCCGCTGGTCGTCCGCCTCGAGGGCACCAACGTGCAGCTCGGCAAGGACATCCTCTCCAAATCCGGCCTGCCGATCATCGCGGCCGACAATCTCGCTGACGCGGCGCAGAAGATCGTCGCCGCCGTGAAGGAGGCCGCATAATGGCTATTCTCGTCAACGCCGAAACCAAGGTCATCACCCAGGGCTTCACCGGCGCGCAGGGCACCTTCCACTCCGAACAGGCGATCGCCTACGGCACCAAGGTCATGGGCGGCGTCACCCCGGGCAAGGGCGGCACCCGCCATCTCGACCTGCCGGTGTTCGACACCGTGGCCGAGGCCCGCGAGGCGACCGGCGCCGATGCGAGCGCGATCTACGTCCCGCCGCCCTTTGCCGCTGACGCCATCCTCGAGGCGATCGACGCCGAGATCCCGCTGATCGTCTGCATCACCGAGGGCATTCCGGTGCTCGACATGGTGAAGGTCCACCGCGCGCTCGCCGGCTCGAAATCGATCCTCGTCGGGCCGAACTGCCCGGGCGTCATCACGCCGGATGCCTGCAAGATCGGCATCATGCCGGGGCACATCCACCGCCGCGGCAAGGTCGGCATCGTGTCGCGCTCCGGCACGCTGACCTATGAGGCGGTGGCGCAGACCACGGCGGCCGGGCTCGGCCAGTCGAGCTGCGTCGGCATCGGCGGCGACCCGGTGAAAGGGCTCGATTTCGTTGACGTTCTGGAAATGTTTCTGGCCGATGATGAGACCGAGGCATTGATCATGATCGGCGAAATCGGCGGGCAGAGCGAGATCGAGGCGGCCGAGTTCCTGGCCCGCAACAAGGTGAAGAAGCCCACCGTGGGCTTCATCGCCGGCGTCACCGCGCCGCCGGGCCGCCGCATGGGGCATGCCGGCGCCGTGATCTCCGGCGGGCGCGACACCGCGCAGGCCAAGATCGAGGCGATGAAGCATGCCGGCATCCATGTGGCCGACAGCCCGGCTTCGCTGGGCAGCACCATGGTCAAGGCGCTTCGCGCCTGAGCCGGGAGACATCAGGCTTGTCGTTCCGTCTCCGATCGCCAAGGGTGCATGCAGGTGTGCATGCAGGTGTGCATGCAGGGGTTCATGCAGGGGTTCATGCAAGGAAAGCATCCCTGAGGCGATCCCTGACGGTGCAACGGCCTGACCGATTGGACTATGTGACGACCACGATTTGAAAGACGCGCCGGCTCCATGCCGGCGCGAACTCCATGAGCCAGATACGGCCGAGGGACATCTGAGATGGCGGGTGTGGATATTCTTGCGACAGCGATGAACGGCGGCAACGCGGCCTTCATCGCAAATCTTTATGCGAAATGGGTCGAGGCGCCCGATTCGGTCGATCCGGATTTCGCCAGCCTGTTCGCCGCCCTCGGCGACGATGCACGATCGGTGCTGAGCGACGCGGCCGGCGCCTCCTGGGCGCCGCGACCGGTCAGCTTCGAGCGACCGGCAGCCCCTTCCGCACCGGGCAAGGATGCACCGCTTTCCCGCCAGGGCACGATCGATTCGATCCGTGCCCTGATGTTCATCCGGGCCTATCGCGTGCGCGGCCATCTCCAGGCCGATCTCGATCCGCTGGGCCTGCGCGAGCCCGGCCCCCATCCCGAGCTTGATCCCGCGACCTACGGCTTCACCGAGGCCGACATGGACCGGCCGATCTTCATCGACATGGTGCTGGGCCGCGAAACCGCGACGATGCGCGAGATCATCGCCATCCTGCGCGAGAGCTATTGCGGCAAGATCGGCGTGGAGTTCATGCACATCCAGGACCCCGAGCAGAAATCCTGGATCCAGCGCCGTGTCGAGGGCGCGCCCTGGCGCACCGCGCTCGATGCCGCCGGCAAGCGCCGCGTCCTCACCCAGCTCACCGAGGCCGAGGGCTTCGAGACCTTCTGCCAGCGCCGCTATGTCGGCACCAAGCGCTTCGGCCTCGAAGGCGGCGAAAGCACCATCCCCGCGCTGCACGCGATCATCGAGACCGCGGCGGAAGGCGGTGTTGGCGAAATCGCCATCGGCATGCCGCATCGCGGCCGGCTCAACACGCTGGTCAACATCGTCAAGAAGCCCTTCACCGCGGTCTTCTCCGAATTCGGCGGCGAGAGCTTCAAGCCGGATGCGGTGCAGGGCTCGGGCGACGTCAAATACCATCTCGGCACCTCGACCGACGTGATGATCGCCGGCCGCAAGGTGCATCTCTCGCTCCAGCCCAACCCCTCGCATCTCGAGGCGGTGGACCCGGTCGTCGCCGGCAAGGTCCGCGCCCGGCAGGACATGGCGGGCGACACCCGCGGCCGCCGCTCGGTCATGGGCATCCTCATGCATGGCGACGCCGCCTTCGCCGGCCAGGGCCTGGTCTATGAAACCCTGGCGATGAGCCAGCTCATCGGCTACCGCACCGGCGGCACGGTGCATATCGTGGTGAACAACCAGATCGGCTTCACCACCGTGCCGGCCCACGCCTATTCCGGCCTCTACTGCACCGATGTCGCCAAATCCGTGCAGTCGCCGATCTTCCACGTGAACGGCGACGATCCCGAGGCGGTCTCCTTCATCGCCCGGCTCGCCACCGAGTTCCGCATGGAATTCGGGGTGGACGTGGTGATCGACCTGGTCTGCTACCGCCGCCACGGCCATAACGAGACCGACGAGCCCGCCTTCACCCAGCCGCTGATGTATCAGGCGATCCGCGGCCGCAAGACCACCCGCACCCTCTATGCCGAGCGCCTCGCCGCCGAGGGCGCGGTCAGCACCGCCGAATCCGACCAGATCCACAAGGATTTCGTCGCCACCCTGGAAGAGGCCTACAAGGCCGCCGCCAGCTACAAGCCCAACAAGGCGGACTGGCTGGAAGGCCACTGGGCCGGCCTCAACTCCGCGCGCGACGAGGATGGCGAGACCGAGGAACCCACCGCCATCTCGCTCGAAACGCTGCGCCGGATCGGCGATGCGCTCGCCCACGTGCCCGAGGGGTTCGAGGTCAATCCCAAGATCGCCCGCCAGCTCGACGCCAAGGCCGAGATGATCCGCACCGGCGAGGGGATCGACTGGGCGACCGGCGAGGCCCTTGCCTTCGGCTCGCTCCTGCTCGAAGGCCATCGCGTCCGCCTCTCCGGCGAGGATTGCCAGCGCGGCACGTTCAGCCAGCGCCACGCCGTGCTGATCGACCAGACCAACCAGAACGAATACGTCCCCCTCAACAATATCGAGGACGCGCAGTCCCGCATCGAGATCTTCAACTCGCTGCTCTCCGAGGCCGGCGTGCTCGGCTTCGAATACGGCTACTCGCTGGCCGATCCGCGCACCCTCGTGCTCTGGGAAGGCCAGTTCGGCGACTTCGCCAATGGCGCGCAGGTCATCATCGACCAGTTCATCGCCGCCGGCGAGAGCAAGTGGCTGCGCATGTCCGGCCTGACCCTGCTGCTGCCGCACGGCTATGAAGGGCAGGGGCCGGAACATTCCTCCGCCCGTCCCGAGCGCTTCCTCCAGCTCTGCGCCGAGAACAACATGGCGGTGTGCAACATCACCACCCCGGCCAACTATTTCCACGCGCTGCGCCGCCAGCTGAAGCGGAACTTCCGCAAGCCGCTGATCATCATGACGCCGAAATCGCTGCTGCGGCACAAGCTCGCCGTCTCGACGCTGGATGACATGACCAACGGCTCCGCCTTCCGCACCGTCATCCCCGAGACCGACGCGCTGGTGGCCCCCGAGAAGGTGCGCCGCGTCGTGCTCTGCTCCGGCAAGGTCTATTACGACCTGCTGGCCGAGCGGCGGGACCGCGGGATCGACGATGTCGCGATCGTGCGGATCGAGCAGCTCTATCCCTTCCCCAGGAAGGCGCTCAAGACCGCGATCGAGGCCTATGTGAACGCCGAGGTGATCTGGTGCCAGGAAGAGCCCGAGAACATGGGCTACTGGCATTTCCTCGACCGCCGGATCGAGGCGACGCTGGAATGCACCGCGACGAAAATGGCCGCCTCGCGCCCGCGCTTTGCCGGCCGCAAGGCGGCGGCGAGCCCGGCGACGGGGCTGGCAAAGATCCATGCCGCCGAGCAGGCGGCCCTGGTCAGGGAAGCGCTCGGCGTCTGAGGCGCGGGCAGGAACAGGAAGTAAGGCAGGAAGCATGAGCACCGAAATCAAGGTTCCCACCCTCGGCGAGAGCGTGACCACCGCGACCGTCGCGCGCTGGATCAGGAAAGTGGGCGAGACCGTCGCCCAGGATGAGCCGATCGTCGAGCTGGAGACCGACAAGGTCACCGTCGAGGTCAACGCCCCGCAGGCCGGCACGATCGAGGCGATCGCCGCCGATGAGGGGGCCGAGGTCGAGGTCGGCGCCCTGCTGGGCACGATCGGTGCCGGCACCGGCGCCGCTGCCGCGCCGGAAGCCCGCCCGGCCGCCAACCCGCAGCCCGGCGTCAACCCGCCGCCGCCGCCCTCCGGCCCGGTCGCCCGCACCGGCCACGCGCCGATGCCGGCCGCGCAGAAAATGATGACCGAGCAGAAGATCGACGCCGCCCAGGTCGACGGCACCGGCAAGGACGGCCGCATCACCAAGGGCGACGTGCTGGCCTTCATCGAGACGCCGGCCGCAGCCACAGCGCCGGCAGCCCCCAGGACAGCTCCCAGGGCGCCGCGCACCGCCGATGCGCGCGAGGAACGGGTAAAGATGACCCGCCTGCGCAAGACCATCGCCGCAAGGCTGAAGGAAGCGCAGAACACCGCCGCCATGCTCACCACCTTCAACGAGGTGGACATGGGCCCGGTCATGGCGCTCCGCGCCGAATACAAGGACGTGTTCGAGAAGAAGCACAAGGGCATCCGCCTCGGCTTCATGAGCTTCTTCGTCCGCGCCTGCATCGCCGCCCTGCGCGAGTTCCCGGCGGTCAACGCCGAGATCGACGGCGACGAGATCGTCTACAAGAACTTCGTCAACATGGGCATCGCCGTGTCCAGCCCCTCGGGCCTGGTCGTGCCGGTGCTGCGCGATGCCGACCAGCTGAACTTCCCGCAGATCGAGGGCGCGATCGCCGATTTCGGCAAGCGCGCCCGCGACGGCGCGCTGAAGCTCGACGAGCTGTCGGGCGGCTCCTTCTCGATCACCAATGGCGGCGTGTTCGGCTCGCTGATGTCCACGCCGATCATCAACCCGCCGCAATCCGCCATTCTCGGCATGCACAAGATCCAGGACCGGCCGATGGCGGTCGGCGGCAAGGTCGAGATCCGGCCGATGATGTATCTCGCCCTGTCCTACGACCACCGCATCATCGATGGCCGCGAGGCGGTCTCCTTCCTCGTCCGGGTGAAGGAAAGCATCGAGGATCCCCGCCGCCTGCTGCTGGACATCTGAGGAGCGCATCATGGCCGATCAGTTCGACGTCATCGTCATCGGGGCCGGTCCGGGCGGCTATGTCTGCGCCATCCGCGCGGCCCAGCTCGGCATGAAGGTCGCGTGCGTGGAAAAGCGCGCGACCCTCGGCGGCACCTGCCTCAATGTGGGCTGCATCCCCTCCAAGGCGCTGCTGCAATCCTCCGAGAACTACCACGAGCTTCTGCACGGCTTCGCCCGCCACGGCGTCTCCGCCGAGAACGTCTCCTTCGATCTGGCCAGGATGATGGGCCACAAGGACGAGGTCGTCGGCGCCAACACCAAGGGCGTCGAGTTCCTCTTCAAGAAGAACAAGGTGACCTGGCTCAAGGGCGCCGCGTCGTTCAAATCCGCCAGCACGATCGTGGTGGACGGCAAGGAATACGGCGCGAAACACATCGTCATCGCCACCGGCAGCGAGAGCGTGCCGCTCCCCGGCGTCGAGATCGACGAAACGCAGATCGTCACCTCCACCGGCGCCATCGCGCTGGCGAGCGTGCCGAAGCATCTCGTGGTGATCGGCGGCGGCTATATCGGCCTCGAACTCGGCAGCGTCTGGCGTCGCCTTGGCGCCGAGGTCACCGTGGTCGAGTTCCTCGACCGGCTGGTGCCGACGATGGATGGCGAGGTCGCCACCGCCTTCCAGAAAACCCTCGGCAAGCTCGGCATGAAGTTCAAGCTCGGCACCAAGGTCACCGGCGCCGCCAAGACCGCCAAGGGCGTCACCCTCACGCTCGAACCCGCCAAGGGCGGTGCCGCCGAAACGCTGGAGGCCGATGTCGTCCTCGTCGCGATCGGCCGCCGCGCCCATACCGAGGCGCTCGGGCTCGACGCTGTGGGTGTCGCGACCGACGAGCGCGGCCGGGTCAAGACGAATGGCCACTACGCCACCAACGTCCCCGGCATCTACGCGATCGGCGACGTCATCGCCGGCCCGATGCTCGCCCACAAGGCCGAGGAAGAGGGCGTCGCCCTCGCCGAGCTGCTGGCCGGTCAGGCGGGCCATGTCAACTACGGCGCCATCCCCGGCGTGGTCTACACCTGGCCGGAAGTCGCCTCCGTCGGCAAGACCGAGGAAGAGCTGAAAGCCGAAGGTGTGGCCTACAAGGTCGGCAAATTCCCCTTCATGGCGAATGGCCGCGCCCGCGCCATGGGCGAGACTGACGGGTTCGTGAAGCTCCTCTCCGACAAAACGACCGACAAGCTGCTCGGCGCCCATATCATCGGCCCGGATGCCGGCACGATCATCGCCGAGCTGGTGCTGGCGATCGAGTTCGGCGCCTCCGCCGAGGATGTCGCCCGCACCAGCCACGCCCATCCCTCGCTCAACGAGGCGGTGAAGGAAGCGGCCCTGGCGGTCGACGGCCACGCCCTGCACATCTGACGTTTCGTCAGACTGGCTAAATTCGCCGTGCCCCGATCTCCGGCAAGGAGATCGGGGCATTTCGATTTCCAGTCAGCGTATCTTGTCGGATCGATGTCCGTGCAGGACATCAGTGAAAATCGATGTCCGTGCAGGACATCAGTGAAAATCGATGTCCGTGCCGGACATCAGCGCAAATCGATGTCCGTGCCGGACATCAGCGCAAATCGATGTCCATGCTGGACATCAGGATATCAGGATAAATCGATATCCAGCCAGGACAGATGCCCGCCCTTGCCGGCCCCGGTATCCATCATGATCGCCCGTCCGCTGGCGCGTCCCTCCAGCGTCAGCGGCCGCCCGTTGGTGCTGCGCTGGTCATGCCCGCAATAGACCGTCATGCCCTCGGGAATCCGGTCCACCCAGTCGAGCAACCGCTCGGGCTTGCCCATTCCCGTCACCCGCCCGGTGGTCTGGCCAAAGAGCGCGCGGGCGAGCAGCCGGTCGCGCTTGTCCGCCATCGTTCGCGGCCTGGTGAACAGCATCGCCGGATCGAACCCGCCATGCACGAACACCGCCCGCCCGGCGACGATCCAGGCCGGCGCCCGGCCGATCTCCTCAACCGCCCGCGCCGCCATCGCCGGATCGAGTGCGGCAATCGTCGCCGCCAGCGCCTCGCCCACCTGCACACCGTCCCCGCGCAGCGCGCGGGCGAGCTTGTAGTCGTGATTGCCAAGCAGAAACAGGCCGCGCCCGGCATCGAGCAGGTCGAACATCAGCCGCAGCGCGCCCGGCGTGTCCGGCCCGTCATCGACGAGGTCGCCGAGCTGGACGACGAAGCGCTCCGTCGCGCAGGCAGCGGCGAAGGCCGCGGAATCGCCATGCACGTCGCCCACCACCCGCAGCTTCGCGCCCGGCTGAAGCCGCGCCATCATGCCCGCACCGCGATCGCCGCGCGCAACTGCTCCTGCGCCGCCCGGTCGATCGGGAAGCGCCGCATGATCGCGGCGGCGGCGATCTTCAGCGCCGCCGGCACGCCGCAATAAAGCACGAGCAGAACCATGACCTGCATGGTCCCGTTCTGGCCGTGGGTCGAAAATCCCGCAAGCCCCAGCAGCGGAAAGGCGATCCCCGGCGCCAGCGCGTTGCCGGCCTTCTGCGCCATCGTCGCCGCGGCGAAATACAGCCCCGCCCGCTGCTCCCCGCTCGCCAACTCGTCGACATCGACGACATCCGCCTGGATCGCCGGCGGAATGGTGAAATCCGCCCCCAGCCCGGCGCCGGTGAACAGGCTGATCACGCCGAACCAGATGAGCGGATGCGCCGTATGCAGGATCGACGGCACGAAGCCGAAGGCAAGCCCCGAGACCGCCATCGCCAGCATCCACGCCCGATGCTTCCCCGCCCGCACCGAAAGCGCCAGCCAGAACGGCACCGAGACAACCCCCGCCGCGAAATAGACCAGCAGGATCGGCCCCGAGGCATCGGGCGCGTGCAGCACCTTGTCGAACACGATCAGGATGAGCGCCGCCGGCAGCCCGTTCGCCAGCCCGTTCACCGCCCAGGCCAGGATCAGCCGGCGAAACGGCGCATTGCCGCCGATCAACCGGAGTGCTGCGCCGAGCCCCGCCGGCCGCATTGCCTGCTTCACCGGCTTCGGGTCCGGCACGGCGAGCAGCGCGAGCGCCACCGCCGGCCCCGCCAGCCCGATCGTCAGCAGCGCGAGCAGATGCGCCTGCCCGACATGCGAGGTGATGCCGAGCAGCACCGGCGCCAGCGCCGAGATCAGGATGCCGAGAATGGTCCCGCCCTCGCGCAGGCTGGTGATCCGCTGGCGCTCGGCATAATCGTCCGAAAGCTCCGCCCCCCACGCCCAATAGGGCAGCGAAAGCGCGGTCCACCCCCAGGTCACCAGCGCATAGAACACGAACAGCCAGAGCGCCCCCGCGCCGGCGGGCGGGAAGAACAGCCCGATCGCCCCCACCGCCGCCACCGGCATCGCCAGCGCCATGAACGGCTTGCGCCGCCCGAAGCGCGAGCGGCTGAGGTCGGAAAGCCGCCCCACCATCGGGTCGATCACCACATCGAAAATCCGCACCGCGGTCAGCACGACGCCGACGGTCGCAAGATCGAGCCGCATCGCCCCGGCCCAGAAATCCGGCAGGATCACCAGCAGCGGCAGGCCCAGCATCGCCAGCGGCAGGGCAGGGGCGGCGTAGGTCAGCAGCTGCCGCCGCGTCGTCCGCGCGGCCAATCAGCCCCGCGCGATCACGAACTGGCCGACATCGGTCCA
Source organism: Acidiphilium sp. 20-67-58 (assembly GCF_002255515.1). Taxonomy (NCBI): domain Bacteria; kingdom Pseudomonadati; phylum Pseudomonadota; class Alphaproteobacteria; order Acetobacterales; family Acidocellaceae; genus Acidiphilium; species Acidiphilium sp. 20-67-58. The sequence continues at coordinate 72,594 of NZ_NCAS01000006.1, forward strand.
CCCGGCGCGGAACCCGGCCTCGCAATAGGCGAGATAGAACTCCCACAGCCGCTTGAACCGCGCGTCATATTGCCGCGACATCTTCGCGATCCGCGGCCAGGCGGACTGGAACGCCTCCTGCCAGCGCGACAGCGTCTCGGCATAATCCTGCCCGAAATGGAACGCGTCGCGCAGCGTGAACCCGGCGCGGCCGATCTCCGCGCGCAGCCGCGCCGGCGAGGGCAGCATGCCGCCGGGAAAGACATGGCGCTGGATGAAATCGGCGCTGCGCCGATACTCCTCGAAATACCGGTCGGCGATGGTGATCACCTGCAACCCGGCGAGTCCGCCCGGCGCCAGCCGCTCGCGCAGCGCGGTGAAATAGGCCGGCCAGTAGGTCTCGCCCACCGCCTCGAACATCTCGATCGAGGCGATCCGGTCGAAGGTCTCCGGCACGTCGCGATAATCCTGCAACCGGAATTCCACGCGCCCGCCGAGCCCCGCCGCGTCGATCCGCGCCTGCGCATAGGCGAGCTGCTCGCGCGAGAGGGTGATGCCGGTGACCTGCGCGCCATAATGCCGCGCCGCGATCTCGGCGAAACCGCCCCAGCCGCAGCCCACCTCCAGCACCCGCATCCCCGCTTCGAGCCCGAGGGCGCGGCAGAGCCGGTGATATTTCGCCTCCTGCGCGGCTTCCAGCCCGGCTTGTCCCGGCGCGAACACGGCGGCGGAATAGGTCATGCTGGGGTCGAGCCAGGCGGCGTAGAAATCGTTGCCGAGATCGTAATGCTCGGAGATGTTGCGCCGCGCGCCGCGCCGCGTGTTCGGCCGCAGCCGGTGGGCGATGAAATTCACCGCCCGCGCCCAGAGCTTGCCGCGCAGCAATTCCTCCCAGCTCTCCTCGTTCAGCGTGCCGAGATGCAGCACGTCGATCAGCCGGGGGCTGTCCCACCAGCCTTCGAGATAGGCTTCGGCGAGGCCAAGGCTGCCGCCGAAGGCGAGCCTCGCGATCATCCGCGCGTCGCGCACCACCAGCGTCGCGTTCGGCCCCGGTGCGGCGCCGGCGAAATGATGCACCGAGCCATCCGGCAGCACCACTTCCAGCGTGCCCACGCGGATCATCCGCGCGATGCCGAGGCCGAGGCGTAGCCTGCGGTCGCGCGGCAGCGGCGGGGCGGAGAGGGCGGTGGCGTCGGTCATGCAGGATCTCCTCGGACGATCGGCGGATGGCCGTCTTTCGGCTCGCTGTGAAACGTGGCGCCGCGCAGCAGCGTGAGCAGCGCCTCCCAATGGATTGCGGCGATGATCTTGAGCGGCAGCAGCGGCATAAGCAGCACCGCGCGGAGCAGTGCAGCGTCGGTGGCGTCCCGCCGGACCAGCGCCATCGAGGCGGTCAGCCGCGGCGCGGGCGCGCCATGAACGATCCGCACCGCGAAGCGCCGCCCCGGCGGGGTGAGGGTGAAGGCGTAGCCGCCCTGCATGTCGAACAGCGGCGAGACATGCATCCGCTTGTCCGCGCGCTGGCGGATCGGCGATCCCGAAGCCGCCGGGATCAGATAGCCGATCTGGTCGCCGAACGTGTTCTTCACCTGGTGCAGCACGGCGCCGAGCCGGCCCTCCCGGTCGTAGCAGATGTAAAAGCTGATCGGGTTGAACGCATACCCGAGGATACGGGGAATGGTGATCAAACGGATGCGCGCGGCGAAGGCGGAAAGTCCCGCCTCGCCCAGCGCCGCCTCCACCCAGGGGCGCAACGCGCTGCCGTCACGCGGCCCGTGGTCGCGGTCGTGCAGGGCGACGAGGCCGAAGCGATTGTGGCGAAACACCCGGCTCGCGCAAGCGAACCCGTCAATCGCGTCAAGATCGATATCGAGCATCCACAGCCGGTAGGCGAAGCTGCGCCTTGGCGGCGCATGGCGCACATGGCGCAGCACGCCCTCATAGATGCCCGCCCCGCTCATCGCGCCGCGTCCGTGCCCTGCCAGGGGATATCGAGCCCCATCGCCCGCGCCACCCGCACGGCCGAGGCGATGCCGTCCTCGTGAAACCCCCAGCCGGTCCAGGCGCCGGCGAACCACAGTCCGCCCCGCCCCTGGATCTCGCCGAGCCGCTCCTGCGCCGCCATCGCCGCCGCGTCGAATTGCGGATGGGTATAATCGCGCACCACCAGCACCGTGGCCGGATCAGGCGCGACCAGCGGGTTGAGGCTGACCAGCAGCGGCTCGGCGACCGCCAGCCCCTGCAAGCGGTTCATCCAGTAGGTCACGCTGACCGCCCTGCCATGATCGGCGGCGTCGCGGGCGAGATAGTTCCATGACGACCACACCGCCTGTCGCCGCGGCATCAGCGCCGTGTCGGTATGCAGCACCGCGCGGTTGGGCTGGAAGCGCACCGCGCCCAGAATCCCCCGCGCGTCCGGCGAAGCGTCGGCCAGCATCGCCAGCGCCTGGTCGGCATGGCAGGCGAACACCACCTCGTCGAATGTTTCCTCTCCCGCATCGGTGACGACGATGACGCCGCCCTCCGCGCGCCGCACCTGCCGCACCGGCGCTGCCAGCCGCACCCGGTCGCCGAGTGAAGCCGCCACGCGCTCGACATAGCGGCGCGAGCCGCCGGTCACCGTCCGCCATTGCGGCCGGTCGTTCAGCGTCAGCAGGCCGTGATTGTGGAAGAACCGGGCGAAATGCCGCGCCGGGAAGGCCCGCATCCCCTCGACCGAGGCGGACCAGATCGCAGCCCCCATCGGCAGGATATGATCCTCGACGAAATCCCGGCCATAGCGGTTGCGATCGAGCCAGGCGCCGAGCGATTCATCGCCGGTCGCGTGCAGCAGCGACGGCGCCTCGCGGTTGAAGCGCATCACGTCGCGCAGCATGCGCAGGAAGCGCGGCCGCACCAGATTGCGCCGCTGCGCGAACAACTGCCCGAGCGAGCCGCCGCCATATTCGAGGTCGCCCCCGCCGATCGACACGCCGAAGGACATGTCGGTGTCATGGGTGGCAACGCCGAGTTCGCGGAAAAAGGCTTCGAGATTCGGATAGTTGCGATCGTTCAGCACGATGAACCCGGTATCGACCGCGATCTCCTGCGTCCCGAGCCGCACATGCTGGGTATCGGCATGGCCGCCGAGGATCGGCGCCGCCTCGAACAGCACGACATCCCGCCGCGCGCGGGCCAGCCACGCCATCGCCATCCCGGCGATGCCGCCGCCGATCACGGCAAGCCGCCCCCCGCTCATTGCGCCGTCCCGCTGATCGCGGCGAAGGCGGCGAGTGCGCGCTCCCGCCCCTCGGCCAGCCCGACGATCGGGTTCGGATAGCGCGTCCCGAGCCTGATGCCGGCGCCGCGTAGCACGATCTCCGGCGCCTCCCATGGCGCGTGGACATACTTGTCCGGCAGATTGGCGAGTTCGGGCACGAAACGGCGGACATAGGCGCCGTCCGGGTCGAATTTCCGCCCCTGCAACACCGGGTTGAAGATGCGGAAATAGGGTGCTGCATCCGCCCCGCTGCCCGCCACCCATTGCCACGAGGCCGCGTTCGAGGCCGCGTCGGCATCGACGAGACAGTCATGAAACCATCGCTCCCCCGCCTGCCAGGGCAGCAGCAGGTGCTTGACCAGGAAGGAGGCGACGATCATCCGCACCCGGTTATGCATCCAGCCGGTCTGCCAGAGCTGGCGCATCCCGGCATCGACGATGGGCACCCCCGTCCGCCCGCGCTGCCAGGCGGCGAGGTCCGCCGCACTCTCCCGCCAGGCCATGTTGGCGAATTGCGCCTTCATCGGCCGGGTCGTGAGATCCGGCGTGTGCCAGAGCAGATAGGCGGCGAATTCGCGCCAGATCAGCTCCTTGAGGAAGGTCTGCCGCGCCGCGTCGCGCCCCGCCGCCGCCGTGGCGTCGCGCCAGACCGCATCGATCGCGATCTCCCCCCAATGCAGATGCGGCGAGAGGCCCGAGGTGCCGGCAATCCCCGGCAGGTCGCGCTGGCGGTCGTATTCGCCGAAACCATTGGCGAGAAAGGCGTCGAGCCGCGCCCGCGCCCCGGCCTCGCCCGGCGTCCAGCTCGCCCGCAGCCCGCCGGCCCAGTCGGGCTGCGTCGGCAGCAGCCCCCAATCGGCGAGGCGCTCGCTGCCCGGGTCGCCGGCGGCTTCGATCCGCCCCGGTGCCGCGATCGGCGGGCGCGGCGCAAACGCCTCGAAACAGGCGCGGGAGAACGGCGTATAGACGCCATACACCCCGCCGGTCTTGGTGGTGATCCGCTCCGGGCCGAACATCAGCGCCGAGCGATGGCGGTGAAACCCGATCCCCGCATCCTGCAACGCCGCCGCCACGCGCCGGTCGGCATCGCGCAGCCAGGGCTCGTGCGCCCGCCCGGCATGGACGCCGACCGCGCCAATCTCCTTCGCCAGCGCCGGGATGATCGCCGCCGCATCGCCCCGCCGCAACACGAGCCGCCCACCGCGCGCGGCGAAATCGGCCGCAAGGGCGGCGAGCGAATGATGCAGCCACCAGCGCGACGCCCCGCCCGTCTCCGCCGCCGGGTCGAGCACGAAAACCGCCAGCACCGCGCCGCCCTCGATGGCGGCGGCCAGCGCCGGATTGTCGGCGAGGCGCAGGTCGTTGCGCAGCCAGAGCAGTGAAGTCGCCATCACGCGGCCTTTCCGGCATGGGCGAGGGGAAACGCATAAACCCGCTCGCGCCCGAGCAGGAACACCTGCCCGCCGCGCGGGAACAGGGCACGGATCGGCGGCGAAGTCACCTCCAGCCCGCCGGCATAGGCGCCGAAGGCCGGCAGCAGCACGCGATGCGAATCGGCCACGAAGCACGGCCGCGCCACCGCGGCCGCCCGCGTCGCGATCCGCGCCTTCGGATGGAAATGCCCGGAAAACTCGATCTGCCCTTGCGCCACCTCGCCGGCCACATGCCGAAACACGGCATCGCCCTCGGCGTGTTCGGCAAGCCCCGCGCCGGCATCGTGATTGCCCTCGATCCAGAGGAAGCGATGCGCCGCCTCCATCCGCGCGAGATGCGACGCCTCCTGCGCCGGCAGCCGGGCGCGGCCGGCCGCATCGTGGAAACTGTCGCCGAGCGCGATCACCCGCTCCGGCGCGTAGCGGCGCAACAGCAGCGCGAGCCGATCGAGCGTCGCCCGGCTATCGTAAGGCGGCAGCAAGCCGCCGCGCGCGGCGATCGACGAGGCTTTCTCCAGATGCAGATCGGCGACGATCAGCGTCCGCCGGTCCGGCCAGAACACGGCGCCGGCGGGGTCGAGCAGGAAGCGCCCGGCGGCGCGGTGAATCGGTGCGGCAGTCATGATGCCGCTCATTTCACAAGCGCGTGCGTTAGACCAGAGTGCCCGTTCCCATCGCCTCGGCGACGAGCGCCTCCGCCTCGCCGAGCAGCGCCTCCTCGGCCTCGGCGCCGCCGACGCGCTCGCGCCCGATTTCCAGCAGCACCGGCACGGCGAGCGGCGAAACCCGGGGCAGGGCGCGGTGATGCACCCGCCCGCGCGCGCGCGCCAGCATCCCGGCGATGCGGGCGAGATCGACCAGCCCGTGCGCGGCATCGGCCCAGGTGGCGCGGAGGAGAATATGGCTTGGATCGTGCTTGCGGAGAACATCATAGATCAGATCGGTATTGACGGTGATCTGTCTACGGTTCTTTTCGCCGCCCGGATGCACCCGCTCGATCAGCCCGGCGATGACCGCGACATTGCGGAAACTGCGCCGCAGCATCGAGCTTTCCGCCATCCACGCCTCCAGATCCTCGCCGAGCAGGTCCTCCTCGAACAACCGCCCGATCCCGGTCGGCTCCCGCGCGCACCAGATGCCGAGCACGTAATCGGTCGCGACATAGCCGAGCGGCTGGAAGCCGAGCCGCTCCAGCCTGCGGGTCAGCAGCATCCCCAGCGCCTGGTGCGCCTGCCGCCCCTCGAAGCAATACGCCACGAGATACCATCGCCCGCCGCGCGGAAACGTCTCCACCAGCAGGTCGTCCGGCGCCGGCAGCGCCGAGCGCGCCGCCTGCAGGCCGAGCCATTCGCGCACCGGTTCGGGAAAGCGGTCCCATGTCGCCGGCGTGTGCAGCATCAGCCGCACCCGGTCGGCGAGGTTGGTCGAAAGCGGCATCCGCCCGCCGACATAGGCCGGAATCTTCGGCTCCCCCGTCCCGCCCTCGGCACAGAGCACGCTGGTCTCGCGAATGCCGATAAAGCGCAGCAGCCGGCCGGCGAAGCGGAACGTGTCGCCCGGCGCCAGCATCGCCGCGAAATACTCCTCGACCTCGCCGAGCACCGCCCCGCCGCGCCCGGCGCCGAGCCGCACCTTCAGCACCGGCGCCTCGACGATGGTGCCGATATTCATCCGCAGCCGCCGCGCCACCGCCTCGCTGCGCACATGCACCACGCCCTCGGCATCGCGAAACAGGCGGCGATACCGCTCATACACCGCAAGCGCATACCCCCCGTCCTCGACGAAGCGCACCACCTGGTCGAAATCCTCCCGCGCCAGCGCGGCATAGGGCGCCGCTTCGGTGATCTCGGCGAACAGGTCGTCGGGATGGAAGGAGGCGGCGCAGGCGCAGCCCAGCACGTGCTGCGCCAGCACATCGAGCCCGCCCGGCCGTGGCGGATCGCCGTCGAGATCCTGCGCCGCCACCCCCTCGATCGCCGCGGCGCATTCCAGCACCTCGAAGCGGTTGGCCGGCACGAGCAGCGCGCGCGAGGCCTCGTCGAGCCGGTGATTGGCCCGCCCCAGCCGTTGCAGCAGGCGCGACACCCCCTTGGGCGCACCGATCTGGATCACCTGGTCCACCCCCGCCCAGTCGATGCCGAGATCGAGCGAGGAGGTCGCGACCACCGCGCGCAGCTTCCCGCCCGCCATCGCCGCCTCGACCCGCCGCCGCTGCTCCACCGCGAGGCTGCCGTGATGCAGCGCGATCGGCAGGGTCTCCTCGTTATGCTTCCACAGCGCCTCGAACATCAGCTCGGCCTGGGCGCGGGTGTTCACGAACACGATCGTCATCCGCGCCTCGCGGATGCGCGCCAGCACCGCCGCCGCCGCCATAAGCCCCATATGGCCGGACCACGGCATCCGCGCCGGCCCGATCAGCATCCCGATCTCCGGCGCCGCCCCGGCTTCGCCCGCGATCATCGCGGTCGCCCCACCCTTGCCATCCGGCGAAACCCAGGCGCGGATCGCCGCGGGATGGGCGATCGTCGCCGACAGCCCGATCCGCACCGCCCCCGGTGCGAGCCGCGCCAGCCGCGCGAGGCAGAGCGCGAGCTGGTCGCCCCGCTTGGTCCCGGCCAGCGCATGCACCTCGTCGATCACGATGGAAGCCAGCCCCGCGAAGCGCGACGCCGCCTCGGGATCGTAGAGCAGCAAGGCGAGGCTCTCCGGCGTGGTCAGCAGGATATGCGGCGGCCGCGCGCGCTGCCGCGCCCGCCGGTTCGCCGGCGTATCCCCGGTGCGGGTCTCGATGCGGATCGGCAGGCCCATCTCCGCCACCGGCGCTTCCAGGTTCCGCGCGATATCGGTGGCCAGCGCCTTCAGCGGGCTGACATAGATCGTGTGCAGCCCCTCGGGCGGCGCCTCCGCCAGCGCGATCAGGCTGGGCAGGAACCCGGCCAGCGTCTTGCCCCCGCCGGTGGGGGCGATCAGCAGCGCGCTCTCGCGCCGCCGCACCGCACCCAGCACGGCGAGCTGGTGCGGCCGCGGCGTCCAGCCGCGCGCGGCGAACCAGTCGGCGAAACGGGGGGGCAGGGCGGTCACGCGCCAGACATGGCAGACTTGGCGAAACCTGCAATCCGTCCCCATCTTCCCGCCATGCCTCCGCATCCCGAAACCTGGCTGCATCCCCGCCCCGAAGGGCTCCATTGCGTGCCCGGCGATTTCTTCATCGACCCCACCCGCGCCGTCGACCGCGCGGTGATCACCCATGGCCATGCCGACCATGCCCGGCCGGGCCATCGCCACGTGCTGGCCAGCGCCGAAACCCTCGCGATCATGCGGGTGCGGATGGGCGAGGCGCGGGCCGGCGCCGTGCAGCAGGCGGCCGCCCCGGGCGAGATCGTCCGCGTCAACGGCGTTGGAATCTCCCTCGTCCCCGCCGGCCATGTCCTCGGCTCCTGCCAGGTGGTGCTGGACTACGAGGGCAGCCGCGCGGTGATCTCGGGCGACTACAAGCGCCGGCGCGATCCCACCTGCGCGCCCTTCGTCCCGGTGGCGTGCGACGTGTTCGTCACCGAAGCGACCTTCGGCCTGCCGGTCTTCTGCCACCCGGACGCCGCGTCGGAAATCGCGAAACTGCTCCATTCCATGACGATCTTTCCCGCCCGCGCCCATCTCGTCGGCGCCTATGGTCTCGGCAAGGCGCAGCGGCTGATCGCCCTGCTGCGCGAAGCCGGATACGAGTCCCCGATCTACCTCCACGGCGCCCTGCAAAAACTCTGCGATCTCTATCAAGCCCTCGGCGTGTCCTTGGGCGATCTCCGCCCCGCCACGGTCGCCGACAAGGACGCGCTCAAGGGCGCCATCGTCCTCGCCCCGCCCTCGGCGGTGGCGGATCGCTGGGCGCGGCGGCTCGATGATCCGGTGATCGCAATCGCCTCGGGCTGGATGCGCGTCCGCCAGCGCGCCAAGGCCTCCGGCGTCGAGCTGCCGCTGGTGATCTCCGACCATGCCGACTGGGACGAGCTGCTCGCCACGGTGGAGGATGTCGCCGCCCCGGAAATCTGGGTCACCCATGGCGCCGAGGCGGCCCTGCTGCGCCAGCTCTCGCTGATGGGCCGGCGCGGCCGCGCGCTCAGCCTGATCGGCTATGGCGATGAGGCGGAGCAGGAATGAAACCCTTCGCCGACCTGCTGGAACGCCTGCTCTACACCACCGGGCGCAACGCCAAGATCGCACTCCTCGCCGATTACTTCGCCCACCGCCCCGATCCCGAGCGCGGCTACGCGCTCGCCGCTATCGCCGGCGCGCTCGATTTTCCCGGCGCGAAACCCGCCATGCTGCGCGAACTGGCCGCCGCCCGCACCGATCCCGAGCTGTTCGCCCTTTCCTATGATTTCGTCGGCGACCTCGCCGAGACCATCGCCCTGCTCTGGCCGCCGGCCGCGCGCGCGGCCCCGCCCGGCCTGCCCGATCTCGTCGCCGCCCTGCGCGCGGCGCCGCGCGCCGAAATCCCGGCGCTCATCGAAGCCTGGCTCGATGCGAGCGACGTCTCGACCCGCATCGCCCTGATCAAGCTGATCACCGGCGGCCTGCGCGTCGGCGCCGCACTGCGCCTCGCCAAACTCGCCCTGGCCCGGCAATTCGCCGTCGAGGCCGACGAGATCGAGGAAGTCTGGCACGGGCTGGAGCCGCCCTACACCGCGCTGTTCGACTGGCTGGAAGGCCGCGCCCCGCGCCCGGCCCCCGGTGCCGCCCCCGTCTTTCGCCCGCCGATGCTGGCCCACCCGATCGAGGCGGCGGATCTCGCGACACTCGACTGGTCCGCCCATCGCGCCGAATGGAAATGGGACGGCATCCGCGTGCAGCTCGTCTCCACCCCCGGCGGCAGCCGGCTCTACTCGCGCGGCGCGGAAGACATCTCCGCCGCCTTCCCCGAAATCGTCGCGGCGATGGATTTCCACGCCGTGCTCGATGGCGAGCTGCTGGTCATCCGCGATGGCGCGGTGGCCCCCTTCGCCGATCTCCAGCAGCGCCTCAACCGCAAGAGCGTCCCGGCGAAACTCCGCGCCGCCTACCCGGTCGGCGTGCGGCTGTATGACATGCTGTTCGAGGGCGAAACCGACCTCCGGGGCCTGCCCTTCGATGCCCGCCGCGCCCGGCTCGAAGCCTGGTTCGCCAGCACCTCTCCGGCGTCGATGGACCTTTCGGAGCTGATCCCTTTCGCCGCCGCCGCCGATCTCGCCGCCCTGCGCGCCGGCGCCCGCGATGCCGCGATCGAGGGGCTGATGCTCAAGCGCGCCGACAGCCCCTACCTCGCCGGCCGCCCCAAGGGCCATTGGTGGAAATGGAAGCGCGACCCGCTCAGCCTCGACTGCGTGCTGATGTATGCCCAGCGCGGCCACGGCAAGCGCTCCTCCTATTATTCCGACTACACCTTCGGCGTCTGGACGGCGGAGGGCGCGCTGGTGCCGGTCGGCAAGGCCTATTCCGGCTATACCGATGCCGAGCTGCAACGGCTCGACCGCTGGATCCGCGCCCACACGGTCGCGAGCTACGGCCCGGTGCGCGAGGTGGAGAAGGCGATCGTGCTGGAAGTCGGGTTCGACGCGGCGCAGCGTTCCACCCGCCACAAATCCGGCATCGCGCTGCGCTTCCCCCGCATCCTGCGGATCCGCGACGACAAGCCGGCCGCCGAGGCCGACACGCTGGAAACCGCGCGTCTGCTCCTGCCCAGCTAGTCCTGTTTAGCCGCCAGCGGCAGCTTTACTGATCCGTGCCGCCTGCCAGCGGCCCGAGCGCCGCCCGGATGCCGAATTCGCCGGGCAGCGCGCCGTGCGGGAACAGTACGTTGACATGGCCGAGCTTGCGCCCCGGCCGCGCGGCGGTCTTGCCGTAATGATGCGGGATCAGCCCTGACGTCGCGACGATCCGCGGCCAGAGCGCGATATCCTCCGGCCCGACCAGGTTCTTCATCACCGCGTCGGAATGGCGGATCGCCGGCGGCAGGGGCAGCCCGGCGACGGCGCGGATATGCAGCTCGAACTGGCTGGCCGGGCAGGCATCGATCGTCCAGTGCCCGGAATTATGCGGCCGCGGGGCGATCTCGTTGGCCAGCACCTGGCCATCCCGGCCGATGAAGAACTCCACCGCGAGCAGCCCTACCAGGCCGATCCGCTCGGCGACGAGGCGCGCCATCTCCCGCGCCGTCTCCCGCAGCGCGGGATCGAACGGGGCAGGGGCCAGGGTAAGATCGAGGATATGGTCGCGATGCCGGTTCTCGACCATGTCGAAGGCGCTGACCGTCCCATCCGCCCCGCGCGCGACGACGACCGACCCCTCCGCCGCGAAATCGACGAAGCCTTCCAGGATCAGCGGCTTCGGATGCAGCAGGCCAAAGGCCATCTCCGCCTCCGCCTCGGTGCGGATCAGCGCCTGGCCCTTGCCGTCATAGCCGAGCCGCGTGGTCTTGAGCACGGCGGGCAGGCCGATCGCGGCGATGGCGGCGGTCAGCTCCGCCATGGTTTCCACCGGCGCCCAGGGCGCGGTGCCGATACCGGCCTCGTTGAGGAAACGCTTTTCCGCGATCCGGTCCTGGCTGATCCGCAGAATCTCCGGCCCCGGCCGCACCGGGCGGCGATCGGCCAGCAGGTCGAGCCCCTCGGCCGAGACGTTCTCGAACTCGAAGGTGATCACGTCCACCGCATCGGCGAAGCGCAGCAACGCGGCATTGTCGTCGTAATCCGCCCGCGTCGTCGCGGCCGCGACCTGCGAGGCCGGCGCGTCGGGTTCGGGGGTGAAGATATGGCAGCGATAGCCGAGCCGAGCCGCCGCCATGGCGGACATGCGGCCGAGCTGGCCACCGCCGACGATGCCGATCGTGGCGTTGGGGGGAAGCGGAAAACCGGTCATTCTGTGGGCGGATCCTCGGGTAGGTCGGGCACGCTGTCGGTCTGGGTGCGGCGCCAGGCGTCGAGCCTGGCCTCGATTTCCTTGTCCGTCACCGCGAGCATCGCGGCGGCGAAGAGGGCGGCGTTGATCGCCCCGGCCTTGCCGATCGCGAAGGTGGCGACCGGCACGCCGCCGGGCATCTGCACGATCGAATGCAGGCTGTCCACCCCTTTCAGCGCTGCACTCTCCACCGGCACGCCGAGCACCGGCACCGGGGTGAGGGCGGCGACCATGCCGGGCAGATGCGCGGCCCCACCGGCCCCGGCGATGATCGCGGCCAGCCCCCGTCCGCGCGCTTCATGGGCATACTCGACCATCCGCAGCGGCGTGCGATGGGCGGAGACGACGCGCGCCTCGAAGGCGATGCCGAGTGCCTCAAGCGTCTCGGCGGCATGGCGCATGGTCGGCCAGTCCGACCGGCTGCCCATGATGATCCCGATGCGCGGCGTCACGCGATATCGTCCGGGATCAGCCGGCTTTCGAGCCTCAGGATCTGGTCGCGCAGCAGCAGCTTGCGCTTCTTCAGCCGCTGGATCTGCAACTGGTCGGTCAGCATCTCGTCGCCGAGCCGCGCGATCACCGAGTCGAGATCCCGGTGTTCGCTGCGCAGGCCGTGCAATTGGCGGAGCAGGTTGTCCTTGTCGGTCAGCATGTTTCGCTTCTAGCACAGCCGCGCGAGGCTGGCCTATCCCGGTTTTGCCCTCCCCGTGCCCCGCCGCCTTCCGCATGCTCGCCGGCGCGGGCGCGAATATAAAAGATTGATGACAACCGGAACGCGCAGGACTAGACTTTTGGTCAGGCGCCCGGCCGGGCACCGCCCGGCTTGCGCCACAACGATCCACACTCGGAAAGGAGTCGAGGATGAGCCTGCAAGCGAGACTGGAATCCCTGAAGCAACGTCACGCCGGCCTTGAATCCCGCATCAACGACGAGGACCGCCGGCCGCGACCGGATGATGAAAATCTCGCCCGGCTCAAACTGGAAAAACTTCGCCTGAAGGAAGAAATCGAGCGCATCCGCGTCAGCTGATCGGTGCGCCCCGGCACGAGACATCGTGCCGGAAAAATTTATCGGCACGCGGTTCCGTGCCGTTTGACCCGCCCGGGCCGGATCACCGGTCCGGGCGCCTGATTTCCTGCGGTTGACCCGCTCTCAGGCCGCCTCGTCGCTCGAATCCGTCATCGGCTGCGGCACTTCCTCGCCTTCGCGCTCGATCCGCGCATTCGCCGCCCCCACCACGTCGTTCAGGTCGGACTGCTTGCACAGGCCGAGGATCACCGGGTCGCGCGGCTTGATATTGGCGCTGTTCCAGTGCGACTTGTCGCGCACCTTCTGGATCGTGTCCTTGGTGGTGCCGAGCAGCTTGACGATCTGCGCGTCCTGCACGTGCGGATAGTTGCGCAGCATGAACGCGATCGCATCCGGCCGGTCGATCCGCTTGGCCACCGGAGTGTAGCGCGCCCCCTTGCTGCGCCGCCCGCCGGGGATGGCGGCCTGCAACATTTTCAACCGCGCCTTGGGATCGGCCTCGCAGCGGCGGATTTCATCGGCGGTGGTCTGCTTGTTGGCGACCGGATCGTAGCCGACGATCCCCTGCGCCACCTCGCCATCGGCGATCGCCTGCACCTCGAGCGGATGCATGCCGCAGAAATCCGCGATCTGCTCGAAGGTCAAGGCGGTCTTCTCGATCAGCCACACCGCGGTGGCCTTCGGCATCAGGGGGAGCGTCATCATCATACCTCAGAGAGAGAGCGGCGCGCGCGGCCCTTCGGCGGCGGCGAACGCGCGGGCGTATATATTGCAGCAACATATGGTGCAGAGATCTTGTCCCGGTCAAGCCGCATGGCACGGAAATGCCGCAATTCCCCCCTGCGCCCGCCGCTCCAGCGGTTTGCGCCGCCGCGGGTCTTGCCTTTGGTCGCGCGAGCGTAAACATGACGCCCATGATCGACCCGTTCGGCCGCGCCATCACCTATCTCCGCATTTCGGTCACCGACCGCTGCGATTTCCGCTGCGTCTACTGCATGGCGGAGGACATGACCTTCCTGCCCAAGGCGGACCTGCTCTCGCTGGAGGAGCTGGAGCGGCTGGCCGGCGCCTTCGTCGATCTCGGCGTGCGCAAGCTGCGCCTGACCGGCGGCGAGCCGCTGGTCCGCCGCGGCGTGATGACGCTGCTCAACCGCCTCGGACAGCGTCTCGGCCACGGGCTCGACGAACTGACCCTGACCACCAATGGCAGCCAGCTCGGCCGATTCGCCGAAGACCTCGCCGCCGCCGGGGTGAAGCGGGTGAACGTCTCGATCGACACGCTCGATGCCGAAAAATTCCAGTCCATCACCCGCTGGGGCCGGCTGCCCCAGGTGATCGAGGGCGTGATGGCCGCGAAGGCGGCCGGGCTCAAGGTCAAGATCAACGCCGTGGCGCTCAGGGGCGTGAACGAGGATGAGTTCGACACGATGCTGGACTGGTGCGGCCAGCACGGCTTCGATTTCTGCCTGATCGAGACGATGCCGCTCGGCGAGGTCGACCAGGACCGGACCGATCAATACCTGCCGCTCTCCACCGTCCGCCAGCGCCTCGCCGCGCGCTGGACCCTGACGCCGACCGACTACGTCACCGGCGGCCCCGCCCGGTATTTCGACGTCGCCGAGACCGGCACGCGGCTCGGCTTCATCACCCCGCTCACGCATAATTTCTGCGAAGGCTGCAACCGGGTGCGGCTGACCTGCACCGGCACGCTCTATATGTGCCTCGGCCAGGACGACGCGGCGGATCTGCGCGCCGTCCTGCGCGGCTCGGACGATGACGCCGTGCTGCGCCAGGCGATCCGCGATGCGATCGCCCGCAAGCCGAAAGGCCATGATTTCGTGATCGACCGCGCCGGCCGCGCCCCCGCCGTCGCCCGCCACATGAGCGTGACCGGCGGGTAGGGGATCCGCCGCCGCCCGCCAGACCGGATGTGGCGTTCGCCGATAGCTGCAATCAGAATTTGCAACCGTGACATCCGATCGGCCGACATCTCCCGTATGCCTCATGACGGCAAACGTCGGCTTATGCACCGATTTGGTAGGTCCACGTCACCAAATCAAAATTTGACAAAGGTAAACATCTTGGATACGATTAGCGAATAATCGAGAATAAATATCAATAATAAAATACAACCTAAATACCTGTTTTTTGAGGGGCGCGGCAAGTCGGTCATCCCGGTCTTGCCATCAAAGTCAAAAACCAAATCATTGTCTCCGGGCGCTGAGGAATGGATCTTTCCTACATCTATCTGTTCTTCGACGGTATGACCGTGCTGGCCGGCATTCTTCTTGTCGTGACCGGCTTCCTTTCCGGCGCCGAAATGTTGAAATGGTGGGGTAGCGCCTATTTCATCGGCGCGGCCGGGCTCGGTGCCTTCATTGCCGGCAGGTTCGGCGCCCATTGGCTTGCCCACGGGCTGGCGCCCGGTCTCCTGCTGATGGCCTACGGGATGATGTGGCTGGGCGCGCGCCGCCTCGCCGGCCGGTCCAGCCCGATGCTGCTGGCCTTGCTGCCGGGCCTCGCCTGGTGGGCCATCGGCGCCACGCTCCCCTTCGCCGCCAAACCCTGGCTCTATCTCGTCGCGCAGACGCCGCTGACCCTGTTGATGATCGCGCTGCTGCTGGTCGAGGTCGTGCGGATTCCCGCCCCCGCGGCCGCGCGCTACCCGCTGGCGGCCGCCCTCGTCGTCCATGGCGTCTTCATCGTCGTTCGCGCCGCCGACCTGCTCCAGCACGGCACGCCCGCCGCGCTGCGGCTCTGGCTCGTCATCTCGGCCGGCGAGGGCATCATCTTCGTGTTCTGCGATGCGTTGTGCGCCAGCCATCTGGTGCGGATGCTGCGCGAGCGCCTGCTCGACAGCGCCGCCCATACCGACTTCCTCACCGGCGTGCTCAACCGCCGTGGCTTCACCATCCAGGCCGAGCGCCGCTTGCGCGCCACCTCCTGCATGCTGCTGGTGCTCGACATCGACGGCTTCAAGCGCATCAACGACACGCTCGGCCATGCCGAGGGCGACCGCCTGCTGCGCGAACTGGGCCGGATCTGCATGGAAAGCGTGCGCGCCGGCGATGTGGTCGGCCGGCTCGGCGGCGACGAATTCGCCATCCTGATCGATGGCGGCACCGGCGAAACCGCCTCCTCCATTGCCACCCGGATCCGCCAGGCCTTCGCCCAGACCCTCACGGCGCACGGGCTGGAAGTCGGGGTCAGCATCGGGATCGACGGCGCGAAACCCGGCAATACGCTGGATGACCTGCTGCGCCAGGCCGACATGCGGCTCTACCGCGCCAAGGGCAGCGCGCCGCGCGTCCGCAAGCTCGTCCTCGGCGCCGGCTGAACCCGCATCGCCTGCGCTCTCGCGCTAGAGCATCTTTATCCGATCGGATGGAACCATCTGATCGGATAAAGATGCTCTAATTATCAACAAGATAGAGCACGGCATCCGCTCCGGATGGATCGGAACGTGCTCTGGAGCATCATCCGATCGGATGGAATCATCTGATCGGATAAAGATGCTCTAATTATCAACAAGATAGAGCACGACATCCGATCCGGATGGATCGGAACGTGCTCTAGCGCAGTCAGTTGACCGCGCGCTTCGCCCCTGCAGCCGGCCGTGCCGCAAGCCGCGCCATCCGCGTCTCCACGGCGTCCGCCTCCGCCGCCGGCATCGTCGCGTCGAGCACCTGCCGCGCCGCGCCGTGATGGCCGGAAAGGGCGAGGGCGGCGGCATAATCCGCCCGCTCCGGCGCCGAAATCGGCCCGCCTTGCGCAAGCGGCGCGATGATCGCGGCGCCGGCGCCGGCATTGCCGCCAAGCGCCAGGGCAAGGCCGAGATTCGCCCGCGCCGCCCGGAAGTTGGGGCGCAGCGCCAGCGCCCGGCGGAAGGCCGGCGCCGCCGCGGCGAAGGCGCCGCGCTGGGACAGTGCCACTCCGAGATCGTTGAACGCCACAGCATTGTGCGGGTCGTCCCGCGTCGCCCGCCGGAACGCGGTCACCGCCCCGCGTCCGCCGCCGCGCAACGCGCAGCGGCCAAGCCCGATCTCCGCCCGCGCATCATGCGGTGCGGCGCCGAGCAGCGCGGTGTAATCGCGCGTCGCCGTCTGGCAGTCGCCGAGCAGATAGGCGGCATCTCCATGGATCAGCCGCGCCCGCACATTGCCCGGGTCGAGCTTCAGCACCGCATCGGCGACATGCAGCGCGAGATCCGGCCGGTTCCCCGCCAGCGCCGTCTCCGCCACGTTCAGCGTGTTGGCGCCGAGCGCCGGGCGTGCGGCGCTGGTCCGCGCCGGCCCAGCGCAGCCGGCGAGCGCCGCCGCGACAATGCCGAGCATCGCCCCTGGCAGCCACCGTGTCCTCCGCCCGGTCATTGGGTGATCCCCGACAGCCCGCCGGACGATGCCATGCCGCCGCCACCGCCACCACCGCCACCGCCGGCCCCGCCGAGCGGAGCCGCGCCGCCGCCGCCGCCTGCCGGCGCCTTCAGCGCGCTACCCACCGCCTTTTCCGCGATCGGCCCGGTCAGCCGCGCATCGCCGCGCCCGGCGACGAGATCATGCGGATTGACCAGCTCGATCGCGATATTGTGCATCGGCGCACCGTTCTCCCGCCATGTTCCCGGCCGCGCGAACGGGTCGCCCCCGGCGCAGCCGGCCAGCAGCAGCGCGCTCGCCCCGAGCAGGATGGCCGCGCGACCGTGCCGCCTTGCGCTGCGCTCGCCCATCGTCGTCCTCATCGCAGGATGAACCCGGCCTGGCCCGGCAGCACGACCGCGTGCCCGCCGCCATTGTCGCGCCCGAGAAAGACCCGCTGGATCTGGTTGGGCGGCGACCATCCCTGGTCCGGCGTCATCATCCGCCCCGCCTGGTCCACCGGCTTGACGAGATAGGGGGTCACGAGGATCACGAGTTCCTCCTCCTGCCGGTCGTAGCTGTCGGCGCGAAACGCGGCGCCGAGCACCGGAATGTCGCCGAGCCCCGGCACCGACTTGTCGGTCTGGTTGCTGCTGTTGCTGAGCAGGCCGGCGATGGCGAGGGTCTGTCCGCTGCCGATCACGACCGTTGTCGAGGCCGACTGGGTGGACAGCGACGGCACCACGATCGACGTGCCCGCCACCGCGATCTGGAAGGCGTTCTGCGTCGTCGGCGCGCTCACCGTCGGCTCGACATGCAGGATGATGCTGCCGTTATCGAGCACCACGGGGCGGAATTTCAGCTGCACGCCGAAATCCTTGTACTGCACCGTCACCTGGCCGTTCTGCCCGGGCACCGGCACCGGGAAGGAGCCGCCATCGATGAAGCTCGCGCTCTGCCCCGAGAGTGCGGTCAGCGTCGGCTCAGCCAGGATATGCGCGAGATTGTCGCTGTTCAGCGCGTCGAGAATGCTGTCGATCGCGCCGCCACCGGTCGAAAGCCCGGCATTGTAGCTCCCCGCGGCCGGCGTCGCCGGGCTCGATCCGTTCAGCACGTCGAGCGCGCTGAACCCGAACAGGAACTTGCCCACCGAAATCCCATTGCCCGCGCTCTGCCAGTTGATCCCGAGCTGCTGCGTGATCGTGCGCGACATCTGCGCGATCCGCACCTTGAGCGCCACCTGCTGCGGCAGCCGCACCTCGGTCTGATTGACCACGTGGCCGCCCTTTCCGGCGATCAGGTGCGCCTGCTGCATCACCTGGTAGTCCTGCACCGGCGTCGCCACCGTGCCGCGCACCACCACGCCATGCGCAGCACTGCTGATCGCGAGCCGCGCGCCGGGAGCCGTCCGCGCCGCGCCGGCGCGGATTGCCGCGGCGTGATAGGTGCCGGGGGTCACCGCGACCCGGAACGTCGCCACGTCATGCCCCTGCGAATCGGTCACGGCGATGGTGGTGAAGCCCGGCGCGGTGCCGAACACGAACAGCGTATGCGCGCTGGCCGGTCGCACCGACACCACTTTCGGATCGGCGACGAACACGTTCGCCGCGGTGCCGCGCAGCGTCACCAGCCTGCCGCTGCCCTGGGCGATGTTCAGCCGTCCGCCCGCCACCGCCACCGCGTGCCGCGCCTTCTGTCCGGCCGGGGCCGCCGCCGTGCCGCTCCCGATCGCGATCAGCGCCGCCAGCAGCCGCGTCGCCGCAAGCCTGGTTGAAAATCGCCGCGTCGTCCGCGCGGGCGGGAATATTCTGTCCGGTGGTGGAGCCAAGGCATTTTTCCTCAAACGGGACAGGTCTCAGGGGTGAGACGCGCTAGAGGTAAATTTACGGATGTTCTATTAACGAATGGTTGCCGTCGCGGATTTCGCGTGGCGAATTCCGAAAAGCGCCTTCCTGCGTGCGATACCCCCTTGCCGAATGCGCAACCTATGGCATGATCCCCTCAATCAAATTCAAAACTGCGAATAAGGGGAGCTACCAATGTCCAGAAAGAAAACAGCGTTCGCCGCCGCCTTCGCCGGCGCGGCCATGGCGGTGGTGCCGGTGGCGGCACAGGCCGCGAAGCCGATCGTCGTCGGCATCACCTCCGAAATTGGCACCATTCCCGGCAAGGCCATCGCCAATGGCGCGACACTCGCCGCCGAGCAGATCAACGCCGCCGGCGGGATCGACGGCCGGCCGATCAAGCTGGTGATCGAGGACGATCACCTTTCCACCACCGATGCCATCCGCTCCTTCCAGCGCATGGTGAGGCAGGATCACGCCGTCGCCATCATCGGCACCTTCGTCAGCGAGGTGGCGCTGGCGCTCGAACCCTGGGCCGCCCGCCTGCACGAGCCCTACATGATCACCGGTGCGGCCGCCAACGAGCTGTCCGAATACGTCCACAAGGACTTCAAGGCCCATCAATACATCTTCCACGCCTACATGCCGGCCGCCTATCTCGCCCGCGCGGTGTGCGACGCCTCGAAGGCGACCCTGGTCGACCAGTTCCACATGAAGACCGCCGTGGTCATGAGCGAGGACGCCGCCTGGACCAAGCCGCTCGACGCCGGCTACGATTCCTGCCTGCCCAAGATCGGCCTGAAGGTGCTCGACAATATCCGCTTCGCGCCCAACACGTCCGATTTCACCCCGATCTACCAGAAGATCGAGACGCTGAAGCCCAACGTCATCATCGCCGGCTGGGCCCATGTCGGCGTGCAGCCGACGGTGCAGTGGGCGCAGCAGAAAGTGCCCGTGGCGCTCGCCGGGATCAACGCCCAGGCCGGCTCCGACGTGTTCTGGAAAGCCACCAACGGCGCGACCGAGGGTGTGATCACCGGCAGCACCGCCGCCCCGGGCGTTGCCATCACGCCGAAAACCCTCCCCTTCACCGACGCCTATGTGAAGAAATTTGGTTACTCCCCGGCCTATTCGGCCTACTCGACCTATGATGCCGTCTATGCGCTCGCCGATGCGCTGAAGCGTGCGAAATCCACCAAGCCGCTGCCCATCGTCCATGCGCTGGAACAGACCAACATGGTCGGCACCCAGGGCCAGATCGCCTTTCAGGGCGCGAAGAGCAAGTTCGCCCACGCGCTGAAATACGGCCCCGACTATGTCACCGGCGTTGCCCTGCAATGGCAGGCCGGCCAGCAGAAATGCATCTGGCCGCTGAAGCTCGCCAACGCCAAGGCGAAGTTCCCCGGCTTCGTGCCCGTCCCGAAATCCTGACCCGCCCCGCGGTCCCGCCGGCCCTGTCGCCGGCGGGATCTGCCCACGTTTTCGTCTGACCTGGGAGGGTAGGACTTGCTAGCGATCCAGATCCTGATCGACGGTTTCGCGATCAGCACGCTCTACGCGCTCGGCGCGCTGGGCTTCACGCTCATCTTCGGCGTCTCCGGCGTCCTCAATCTCGCGCATGGCGGCCTGATGGTCATCGCCGCGATGATCGCCTGGTATCTCGATACCTCGCTCGGCTTCGGCCCCTATGTCGGCGCCCTCGCCGGCGTCGCCGTCTGCCTCGTCGCGGCCCTCGTGACCTATGGCGGCATCGTCCGCCCGATCGAGAATTCCCGCGCCGTGCCCGCGCATGAGCGCGAGCTGTTCGTGCTGACGGCGACCCTGCTCTGGGGCGTGATGATCCAGGAGTCGCTGTCCTACGCCTTCACCAACAGCCCGATCACGGTGCAGCCGCTGATCGCCGGCACGGTCTCCATCCTCGGCGTCCGCACCCCGATCAACGAGATCTTCATCGCCGCCGTCGCCTGGGCGGTGATGGGCGCGCTCTGGCTGCTGGTCAACCGCACCCAGGTCGGCCGCCGCCTGCTCGCCGCCTCGATCAACCCGCGGGCGCTCACCCTGCTCGGCTTCGAGCTCGACCGGATCTACCTCTTCGTCTGGGTGATCTACGGCCTGCTCGCGGGCATCGCCGGCGTGCTGCTCGGCAGCTTCCTCGGCTCGGGGTCCGATTACGTGCCGGGGCTGACCGGCAGCGCCTTCACCATTGTCGTGCTGGGCGGGCTCGGCTCGGTCTCCGGCACGCTGATCGCGGCCTATATCGTCGGCTACATCGAAACCGTCACCGCCTACCTGGTCTCGCCCTCGCTGCGCGAGGTGCCGGCCCTCATCCTTCTCGTCGTGGTGATCTACATGCGGCCGCAAGGGCTGCTGGGACGGCGCTGATGTCGACGATACCGAAATCCCGCCTGGCCGCGCTCGCGGTCTTCCTCATCGTGCTGGCGCTCTTCCCGCTCGGCGCCAATGGCTACATCCTCGGCGTGCTGACCACCGCCTTCTACTTCGCCGTCTTCGCGATGTCGTGGGATCTGCTGTTCGGCTATGCCGGCGAGGTCAATTTCGGCCCGACCTTCCTGATCGGCCTCGGCGCCTATGGCGCGGGCATGTCGAACGCGCTGCTCGGCCTGCCGGTGCCGCTCGCCATCGTCGTCGGCGCCCTCGCCGCGGTGGCCGGCGGCGTTGCCCTGGCCATCCCCGCATTGCGCCTCTCCGGCCCCTATCTCGGCCTGATCACCCTGGTCTCGGTGCTGCTGCTGCAACAGGCCATCGTCATCTTCGCCGGCGTCACCGGCGGCGAGATCGGCCTCTCGGTGCCGGACGTGCTCTCGATCAGCAGTGCGGCCAACTATGAATACGCGCTCGCCTTCATGCTGGTCAGCGGGCTGATCCTGTTCCTGATCTCCCGCTCCTCGCTGGGGATGATCCTGCAGGCCGCCGGGCAGGACCAGGTGGCCGCGGCAGCACTCGGCTTCAACGCGACCCGCCACAAGATCCTCGCCTTCGCCGTCTCCGCGCTGTTCTCCGGCCTCGCCGGCGCCTTCCTCGTCTTCTATCTCGGCACCGCCTCGGTCAGCGCCGTGGTCGACATCTCGATCGGCGTGCGGGTGATCATCGCCGCCGTGCTCGGTGGCCGCCGCACCATCATCGGCGGCGCCATCGGCTCGGTCTTTCTCATCGTCGCCGGCGAACTCCTCCGCCCGATCGGCCAGCTCTCCACCTTCGTCGTCGCCCTGATCGCGCTGGTGGTGATCGTGCTGTTCCCGGACGGTCTGCTCGGCCTGCTGCCGCACCGGAGGGGCGCATGAACACCACCACCACCCCGCGCCTCGCCGTCAGCGGGCTGCACAAGCGCTTCGGCGGCCTCATCGCCGTCAAGTCGCTCGACTTCAACCTCTATCCCGGCGAGATCCTCGGCCTGATCGGCCCCAACGGCTCGGGCAAGTCCACGGTCATGCAGATGATCATGGGCGTCGTCCGCCCCACCGCCGGGCAGATCCTGCTCGACGGGCAGGACATCGCCGGCCGCCCGACCTACGACATCGCCCGCGCCGGCGTCGGCATCGTCTTCCAGCACTCCCGCCCGTTGCGGCTGCAAACCGTGCTGGAAAACATCCTGCTCGGCCTGCTGCCCGACAGTCTGAGCCGCCTCCGCCCGCCGCCGGGCGCGATCGAGACGGCGCGGCGAATCGGCGAGGAATGCGGCCTCGGCGAGGTGCTCGACCGCCTGCCGGCAACGCTCCCCTTCGCCGACCTGCGGCGGATGGAACTCGCCAAGGCGATCGCCCGCAACCCGAGCGTGGTGCTGATCGACGAACCCTTCGCCGGCCTGACCAGTGCCGAGGTGCATGATTTCTCCGCCCTGATCCGCCGCTTCCGCGACCAGGGCCGCGCCGTCATGCTGGTCGACCACAACGTCAAGAGCATCGCCTCGCTGGCGGACCGCGTGCTCGCCCTCTATCTCGGCGAAAAGATCGCCGAAGGCTCCTCCGAGCAGGTGATGCAGGACGAAACCGTCCGCCGCGTCTATCTCGGCGGCGGCATCGAAACCCACGAACGCCCCGAGGCCGAGATCGCCGCCCACAAGGTGCTGCTCCAGGCCGAGGATATCAGCGTCTTCTACGGCAAGGCGCAGGCGCTGGAGAATGTCTCCCTCACCGTGCACGAGGGCGAGTTCGTCTCCATCGTCGGCCTCAACGGCGCCGGCAAGACCTCACTGTTCAACGCCATCTCCGGCCTCGTCCCGTTCCGCGGCGCGATCAGCTGGGACGGGGCGAAGCGCGCCGGCGAATCGGCGGCGGCAATCGCGCGCGCCGGCATCGTCCAGTGCCCGGAAACCCGCGAGCTGTTCGGCCGCCTGTCGGTCGCCGAGAATCTCGAACTCGCCGGCCAGCGCCTGCCGCCCGGCGAACGCGCCTCCCGGCTCGACTGGCTGCACGAGCTGTTCCCGATCCTGCGCGTCCGCGGCACCCAGGAATCGCGCACCCTCTCCGGCGGCGAGCAGCAGATGCTCGCCATCGCCCGCTCGCTGATGCTCAAGCCGCGCCTGCTGATCCTCGACGAGCCGACCCTCGGCCTCGCCCCGGTCATCCTCGGCCAGCTGTCCGAGGCGCTGTCCCGCCTGCGCGAGACCACCGACATCACGGTCCTTCTCGGCGAGCAGAACGTCACCTTCGCCCTGCCGCATGCCGACCGTGTCTATGTCATCGAGCATGGCCGCATCATCTGGAACGGCACGCCCACGCGCTTCGCCGCGGAGGCGGGAACCGGCTACCTGTAAGGCCGGTTCCGCCGCGTGTTGATCGAATATTAACCCGTCTTCGCCTAGCCTGAGTGTGACCTTTACGTCACGATCTTACGTAAACGATAACGAAACTGCCCTATCCGGAGGTAATGAGATTGTCATTCTTCGTCACGAATGGCACCACACTATCATCCATCCGGATACTCGCTACCCGATCGGATGATATCGCCCCGATCGGCACTCCAGCAGGGGTTTCCCATTCCGGC
This sequence comes from Acidiphilium sp. 20-67-58, assembly GCF_002255515.1. NCBI lineage: Bacteria > Pseudomonadati > Pseudomonadota > Alphaproteobacteria > Acetobacterales > Acidocellaceae > Acidiphilium > Acidiphilium sp. 20-67-58. Next base: position 96,424 of record NZ_NCAS01000006.1, read on the forward strand.
AGGATCGGGAAATCTCCAAAAAAAAACCGTGACCACCCAACAAGGAGACCGTCCATGACCGACAAGACAGCCTCGAAATTCTCCCGCGCCGCTTTGTCCGTCGCCGGCGCCGCCTTCGGTGTCGGCCTCGCCGTCGCGGCGATGACCCTGCCGGCCCAGGCCGGCGGCCCGCTGCCGTATGACGCGCCGTCGCCGCCGCCCAATGTCAGCGTCGCGATGCTCTACAACCAGTTCGCCTCGGCGACCACGTTCTACACCCAGCACGGCACCAAGCTCGGCCACACCAACATCGAGACCGACGTGCCGATCCTCCGCCTCGTCCACACCTTCAACCCGGTGGACGGCATGCAATGGGGCGCGCAGCTCATCGTCCCCTATGTCTCCTTCCTCGGCAACCAGCGGGTCGGCGGCCAGAGCCTGTCGCACCAGGGCGGCTTCGCCGAGCCGCAGCTCTCCGCCTTCATCTACCCGCTCAACAACCCCGCCGAGGACGAAACCGCCGTCCTCGCCTATTTCGTCAGCCCGCCCTCCGGGTCCTACAACCCCTCGATCGCGCTGAACGCCAGCACCAACAACTGGGTGAACAATCTCGAAATCGGCTTCACCCACAAAATCTTCGGCCAGGCCAAGGGCCGCCGTCTCGACTTCCAGGTCTGGGCCGATGGCTATGTCTATGGCGACACCAGCGTCTCCCCCGGCGTCCATCTGAAAACCGACCCGGTCGGCCAGCTGATCGTCTACGCGCCGTATTATTTCCACCCGCAGACGGCCGGTTATGTCGGCCTGAGCTTCGAGAAAACCTTCGGCGGCAGGGTGTCGGAGGTCAAGGCGGGCGTCACGACCGATACCGGCAACCGCAACGATTTCACCCGCCTCGGCATCATCGCCGGTTCGTTCCTCTCGCCCACCATCTTCGGCCAGGCCGAACTCTCGACCGACCTGCAAACCCGTGGCGGCGCGCGCAACAACGTCGTCTTCCTCGCCCAGGTCGGCAAGGTTTTCTGATCGACTAGAGCATCATCCGATCGGATGGAATCATCTGATCGGATGAAGATGCTCGGTTTATCAATATGATAGAGCACTACATCCGATCCAAAAGGATCGGAAAGTGCTCTAATGCGGGCGCCCGGACGGTCCTGCCGTCCGGGCGCTTTTCATTCTGCCATCCCCGGAGGCAGGGCGGCGCGCAGCATCGCGAGGTTGCGCTCCAGCACCGGCAGCCCATCGCGCGCGGTCTGCTGGAACGCCTGGTTCCGCCCCTCGCGCAGTTCGCCCTGGAACACCGCGATGGCGCTCTCATGGCTGCCGATCTCGTCGCGCAGGAACTCGACGGTCAGGTTCGGCTGCGGGTGATAATTGAGCGAGACGAGTTTTTCCTTGAGGTCGAAGGGCAGGGCGGTGGGCAGTCTCACGCCCTCGCGCGCCGCCAGCGCCTGCAGCCGCGGCGCATAGGTCGCGGCATCGGCGCAAACCTGCTCCACCGCCGCCCGCGCCGTCGGCTCGATCGGCCCGCGCCTGACGAACGAACAGGCGTCGAGATCGAAATTCACCAGTTGCGAGGCGGTGGTGACGAACGCGAGATCCGTCGGCCCCAGCGCCGCCCCCAGCGGCGCCTCTGCGGTGGTCGCGCAGCCGCCAAGCGCGAGCAGCGCGCCCAGCGCGGCGAGGCGGAAGCGCGCCCGCCCGGCGCGGCCTCTCGCATCAAGCGGGACAACAGATGCAGCAACGGGTCTGGTTGCAGCTTGCATGATCGTGATCCTCCATGGCGCGCCGGCACTCTTGCCGCGCCCGCCATCGTCCCCCGCGCCGCTGCCGCCGTCATTGATCTAGAGCACTTTCCGATCCGATTGGATCGGATGTAGTGCTCTATCATATTGATAAGTCGAGCATCTTTATCCGATCAGATGATTCCATCTGATCGGATGAATAACCTAGGGTTGCATCGATGTTGGAAAGCAGACCAGAGATGGTTGTTTGACGCCTCATCTCCTCCCATCGATACAAACTGGCCCCGGACATGTCCGGGGCCTTTTTCTTGCCGGGATATTTGTCCCAAATTACGGGATTTTCATAGGTTCTGGGAATGGTCCAGAATTATATACTCGCTGTTAAGTAATTCCCGTTTTGTTCACAGCACCCCGTCTTGCGCCCCGTCTTGCGCCGCTCCCGGCCGGCTCAGCGCGAACAAGCCCGCCACCTCGTCCCGCGCGCCGAGGCCCAGCACCGCATCGGCCAGGCGCTCGGCCTGCGCCGCGCCCAACACCTGCCGCGTCAGCCCGTCGAACTTGGCGCGGAACGCCGCCTCGTCGGGAAACGTCTCCGGCTCGCCCCGCGGCACCACCACGCGCCGCACGAAACGCTGCCCCCGCGCGTGCACAGTCAGCTTGCCGGACATGTTCCGCGGAAACTCGGCCTCGATATCCGGGTCGTTCTCGCAGCGCACCCGCGCCATCAGCGCGCGGATCCCGGGGTCGTCCAGAAGCTCATAGCTCGCCCAGTCCATCCGGCCGGTCGCCAGCGCGGTGGCGATCACGAAGGGCCCGCTGAACTGCGCATCGACGATGTTTTCCGGCCGCGCCTTGCGCGAGGCCGGCTCGCCGATCAGCAGCATCCCCGCGCGCGAGATCCCGAGCGTCGCGTCCTCGATCTCCTCGGCCCGCAGCCCAAGCTCCGCCCGCAGCGCGATCGCCGCGTCGATCCCGGCATGACCCCAGCGGCACGAGGGATAGGGTTTCACCCCGGTCTTCATCAGCTCCCAGTCGGTGCCGAGCCCGGCCAGCACCCGCTCCGGCTCCGGCGCCGGGCTATAGGCGTTGAGAAACCCGTGCCGCCCCTCGATCGGCGCCGCCGCGCCCTTGAACCCCTCGCGCGCGAGGCAGGCGGCGGCCATTCCCGCCATCCCCGCCCAGCCCACCTGGAAGCGCTTGGTCCAGGCCCCGTTGGCGAGGAATTGCAAACTGCCCGCGGTCTGGCTGAGCACGATGCCGAAGCCCGACGCCATCGCCGCCGGGCTCAGCCCGAACACACGCCCGACCGCGGCCATCGCGCCGAAACTCCCGCAAGTCGCACTCGGATGGAAGCCGCGGTCGTAATGCGCGCCGGCCGGCAGCGCCAGGGCGAGCCGCAGCGCCACCTCATACCCCGCCGCGATCGCCGCGATCACCGTCGCCCCATCCGCCCCGCTCATCGCCGCCGCCCCCAGCGCCGCCGGGATCACCGGCGCGCCGGGATGCACGATCGCCGCCGCATGGGTGTCGTCGAAATCCAGCGAATGCACCAGCGCGCAGTTGATCAGCGTCGCCCCGGCGGCGGCATAACCGGCCGGATCGGCGAAAACCGGCGCCTCGCCATCCCCCATGCCCATCGCCCGCACCGCGGCGATCAGCGCCCTCGTGCTCTCCGCCGCCTCCCGCGCCCGCACCGCGTTGCCCACCGCGTCCAACGCCAGCAGGCCGATCCGCTGCGTCACCGCCGCCGGCAGATCCGCCATGCCCAGCCCGGCGGCGAAGCGCGCGAGGTCTCCGGTGATGCCCGCCTCGATGTCCGCGGCGTCGGTCGTCGTCGTCGTGCTCATGCCGTCCCGTCCTGTTCCCTTGTCTCGCCGGCGCGGGCGAGGATCTGCCGCGCCCGCAGCCGCACCGGCGCGTCCACCATCGTCCCGCCAACCGCGACCGCCCCCTCATCCCCGGCGGCGAGGATCTGCCGCGCCCAGTCGATCTCGGCCGCCGCCGGCGCGAAGCCGGCCCGCGCCGGGCCGATCTGTTTTGGATGGATGCAGAGCTTGCCGCCGAAACCGAGGCTCATCGCGTGGCGCGCGTCATCCTCTATCAGTGCCGCGTCATCGAGCGCCGGCGTCACCCCGTCGAGCGGCGCCGCCAGCCCGGCGAGGCGCGATGCCAGCACCAGCTCCGCCCGCGCCGGCAGCAGCACCTCGCGCAGATGCGTGGCGCCGAGATCGGCGCAATAATCGATGCTGCCGAAGGCCAGCCGCCGCACCGCCGGGCTCGCGGCGATCTCGCGCGCCATCGCCATGCCCCGCGCCGATTCGATCAGCGCGATCACCCCGCGCCCCATCGCGGCGCGCTCGGCCTGCGCTGGCGTCTCCGCCTTCGCCAGCACGATCCCGGCAACCGGCAGTGCGACGATCGCGGCAAGATCGTCCTCGTGCCATGCCGTGCCCGCCGCGTTCACCCGCACGAAGGCGGCAACCCCGGCCGGCAGCGTGGCGAACCCCTCCGCCAGCGCCGCCCGGGCCATCGCCTTGCGCGCCGGCGCCACCGCGTCCTCCAGATCGACGATCACCGCATCGGCGCCGCTCGCCGCCGCCTTGGCATAGCGCTCCGGCCGGTCCGCCGGCACGAACAGCGGCGCGATCGCGGCGAACCCGCTCATGCGGCCCGTGCCTCCATCGTCCGCTTGCCGTCATTGGTCTCGACCCAGAGTGCGAACCCATCCCCCTCGCGCCGCGCGCACAGCGCGAACACCTCGAAATCGAACAGCGGCTGCACCCCGCGGAAGCTGAAGCTCTCCGGCCGCCGCCCGCCGATCTCCTCGGCGAACTGCAACAGCCAGGTCGCCTGCAACGGCCCGTGCACGATCAACCCCGGATAGAACTCGACCCCGGTGACATAGCTGCGGTCGTAATGGATGCGATGGCCGTTGAACGTCACCGCCGAGTAGCGGAACAGCAGGGTCGGGCTCGCCGTCATCTCCCGCCGCCACGTCGCCGGCGCCGCCGCCTTGTCCGTCCCCGCCTTGTCGGTCACCGCTGCCGGCCGCGCTCCACCTGGCCCCGCCCCGCCTTGCCCCGCCCCGCCTTGCCCCGCATCAAGGCCGCGATAGACGATGTCGTGCCGCTCGCGCAGCGCCACCCCCCGCGCGGTGGCGAGCGTGTGCCGCACCGTCACGAAACACAGCGTCCCGGTCCGCCCCTGCTTGACGACGACATCGCCGATCTCCGAACTGCGCCGCACCGTGTCGCCCACGCGCAGCGTGTCGTGGAATTCGAGCGCGCCGCCCGCCCACATCCGCCGGGGCAGGGGAACCGGCGGCAGGAATCCGCCGCGCGCCGGGTGCCCGTCGGCGCCGAGCCGCGCGCCCACCACCGTCGGCGGCGACAGGCACCAATGCACCGCGAGCGGCGCGATCTCGCCCGGCGCCGGCATCTCGTCGCCAAGATCGAGCGTCGCGCGGAACTCCCGCACCAGCCGCGGCGCGAGCACATCCTCCGCGGTTTCCTGTCGGCCGATCCACTGCCGCAGCATCGCCTCGTCAACCTGTTCCATCGCGCTCAACCTTTCCCGCCCGCCGCCGCGTCCAGCTCCGCGAGCACCGCTTCGGTATGCTCGCCGAGTGCCGGCACCCTGCCATAATCCCGCATCACCCCGGCCACGATCGCCGGCGGCGCCGGAATCGCCGCCGGCCCGGCTGCGGTCTCCACCGTGATCCGGCGCAGATGCGGATGCGCCGAAAGTGCCGCCATGTCGTTCATCCGCGCGAAGGCGAGGTCCGCGCGGTCCAGCCTCTCGGCCAGTGCCGCGCCGGGCAGGCGGGCGAAGGCTTCGGCCACCGCCGCATCGGTCTCCGCCCGGTGGTTCACCCGCGCGACATTGCTGGAAAACCGCGGATCCTCGACCAGCTCCGGCCGTTCGAGGATGTCGCGGCACAGCGTGTGCCACTCCCGCTCGCTCTGGATCGAGATCAGCACGGCGTCGCCATCCGCGGCGGTAAACACGCCATAGGGTGCGACCGAGGGATGCGCGAGACCGACGCGCTTCGGCGGCCGCCCGGCCTCGGCGTTGAGCAGCGGCACCGCCAGCCAGTCGGCGATCACGTCGAACATCGAAATCCGGATATCCGCGCCTTGCCCGCTCTGTCCGCGCGCGATCAGCGCCTCCAGGATCGCCGCGTGCCCGGCCGCGCCGGTCGCGATATCCACGATCGAAATCCCCACCCGCGCCGGCTCGCCCGGCCCGCCGGTGATCGAGGCGAGCCCCGATTCCGCCTGGATCAGCAAATCATAGGCCTTGCGCCCGGCCAGTGGTCCGCTCTCGCCATAGCCCGAGATCGAGCAGCAGATCAGCCGCTCGTGGGCGGCGCGCAGCGTCTCGATGCCGAGCCCCATCCGCGCCATCGCGCCGGGCTTGAGGTTCTGCACCAGGATATCCGCGGTCCCGATCAGCGCCGCCAGCCGCGCCCGCCCGTCCGGCGTGGCCAGATCGAGCACGACCGATTCCTTGCCCCGGTTGAGCCAGACGAAATAGCTCGACCCCGCCTTGAGCGCGTCGTCATAGAAGCGCGCGAAATCGCCCTCCGGCCGCTCGATCTTGATCACCCGCGCCCCCGCATCGGCGAGCCGCGCCGTGCAATAGGGCGCCGCCACCGCCTGCTCGACGGCGACGACCGTCAGCCCCGCCAGCGGCGCGCGCATCAATACGACCTCGGCATGCCGAGCACGTGTTCGGCGAGATACGACAGCACGAGATTGGTCGAGATCGGCGCCACCTGGTAAAGCCGCGTCTCGCGGAACTTGCGCTCGATGTCGTATTCGGCGGCGAAGCCGAACCCGCCATGGGTCTGGATGCAGGCTTCCGCCGCCTCCCACGAGGCTTCGGCCGCCAGCATCTTCGCCATGTTGGCCTCCGCCCCGCAATTCTGCCCCGCCTCGTAGCGCGCCGCCGCCTCGCGCACCATCAGCTCCGCCGCCCGCATCCGCGCATAGGCCCGCGCGATCGGGAACTGGATGCCCTGGTTCTGCCCGATCGGCCGGCCGAACACCTCCCGCCCGTTCGCATACGAGACCGACTTGCTGGTAAACCACTTGGCATCGCCGATGCACTCCGCCGCGATCAGGATGCGCTCCGCGTTCATGCCCGACAGGATATAGCGGAACCCCTTGCCCTCCTCGCCGACCAGCGTGTCCGCCGGGATCCGCAAATCATCGAAAAACACCTCCGTCGTCGCGTGGTTCATCATCGTGCGGATCGGGCGGATGGTCAGCCCGTTGCCGCGCGCCTCGCGCATGTCGATCAGGAACACCGAGAGCCCGTCGGTCTTCTTCGCCACCGCCTCGCGCGGCGTGGTGCGGGCGAGCAGCAGCATCAGGTCCGAATGCTCCGCCCGCGAGGTCCAGATCTTCTGGCCATTGACCACGTAATGCCCGCCCTCGCGCCGCGCCGTGGTCTTGAGGGCGGTGGTGTCGGTGCCGCTGGTCGGCTCGGTCACGCCAAAGGCCTGCAACCGCAGCGCCCCGCTGGCGATCTGCGGCAGGTAGGTTGCCTTCTGTGCCGCGCTGCCATGCCGCAGCAGCGTGCCCATGATATACATCTGCGCATGGCAGGCCGCGCCGTTGCAGCCGCTCTGCTGGATCTCCTCCAGGATCGCCGCCGCCCCCGAAAGCGGCAGGCCCGAGCCGCCATATTCCTCCGGGATCAGCGCCGCCAGCCAGCCATCGCGGGCGAGCGCGCCGACGAACGCCTCCGGATAGGCGCCCTCCTCGTCGAGCCGGCGCCAGTATTCGCCCGGAAACCCGGCGCAGAGCTTGCGGATCTCGGTGCGGATCGCCGCATAGGCATCCTCCGCATGGGGTTCGGCGAAACCGTCCATTCTGTCTCCTCCTCGCGCCGCATCGCTCCGATCCGGCGATTTGTCCCGCGCGCAGCCTAACGCGCCGCTTCCCCCTCAGGAACCGGCGTCGTTTCGCTGGCAGCCATCGCATCCTGCGATGGCCCTGCCGGACGGGCAAGGGGGCGAAACACCGTTCCGCTCTGAAAACGGATCGCGAGCGTGTTGACGAAACTGCCGATTTTCGGTCTGCTGCCGGCAGGGAGGACTTCCAGATGGCACATTCAACCACCGGTGCTGACGCGCCGAAGCCGTGGGCCGCGCGGCTCACGCCGTCGCATTGGCGCATCCTGACCGCGGCGTTTTTCGGCTGGGTCTTCGATGGCTATGAAACCTACGCGCTGATCACCGTGATCGGCCCGGCGATGATCGCCCTGCTGCCCGCGTCCGAGCGCAGCCACCTGCACCAGGCGGCCGGTCTCGCCATCGCCATCACCCTGCTCGGCTGGGCCGCCGGCGGCACGATCGGCGGCATCGTCGCCGACTATATCGGCCGCAAGCGGATGCTGCTGATCTCGGTGGTGGGCTACAGCGTGTTCACCGGCCTCACCGCCTTCAGCTCCTCGGTCCTCATGCTGGTGGCGTTCCGCTTCCTCACCGGCCTGTTTCTCGGCAGCGAATGGAGCACCGGCAACGCCCTGCTGGCCGAGACCTGGCCGAACGAGGCGCGGCCGAAAGGGGCGGGGTTCCTGCAATCGGGCTTCGGCTTCGGCGCGTTCCTCGCCGCCGCGGTGTGGTATTTTGTCCGCCCCCTCGGGCCGGAAGCCTGGCGGGTGATGTTCCTCGTCGGCGTGCTGCCCGGCTTCCTGGTGCTGATCCTGCGCAGCCGCATCGAGGAATCGGCGAGCTGGCTGGCAGCGGTGCGCGAGAAGCGCTGGGCGGTGACCGAGCGTACCCAACCCGTCGCCAGGGCCGATCGCCGGCCCTTCACCCTGTTCCAGCTCTTCGCCGACGCCGAGGGCCGCCGCCGCACCCTGCTGGCCTGCCTGATGTCGGTCGGCACCACGATGGGCTGGTGGGGCATCGCCACCTGGATTCCCGGCTTCGTCGGCGGGTTCGCAGCCCATCACGGCCTGAGCGGGCCCTACTGGGCGAGCGTCGCCGGCCTCGTCTACACCGCCGGCGCGATCCTCGGCTATCTCGCCTCCGGCTTCCTCGCGGACTGGATGGGCCGCCGGCTCTATCTCGTCTTCCTGTTCGCCGGCGGGCTGATCATGACGCCCGCGGTCTATCTCTGGTCGCACTCGCTGCCGGTCCTGCTGGCGGCCGCGCTGCTGAACGGGTTCTGGACGCTCGGCGCCTTCGCCTGGTACGCGATCTACCTGCCCGAGCTGTTCGCCACCAATGTGCGCGGCACCGCCTCGGCCTTCGTCTTCAACGCCTCGCGCTTCATCGCCTTTCTCGGCCCGCTGCTGGCCGGCCAGCTGATCGGCGCGCTGGGCGGGCTTGCGCATGTGGCGATGGATTTCTCGGTGATCTACCTGCTTGGCCTGTTGGTCGCCCCGTTCATGCCGGAAACCAGGGGGCAGCCGCTCCCCGAATGAGACGGCCGCAGGCGCCTTCCTTGCTCCGGCGCCTGAAAAAAACCTCGCCCTGCCGGCTGGTGCCGGCAGGGATGGTGCTCTGGGCTGCGGTTCAGGCTGCCTGGGGAACGGCGGTCGCCGAGAGGTCGACCCCGAGCTTCGCCGCCGCTGCGGCATTCTCGGCCTCCGAGCCGGCGAACCGGTAGCCTTCTTCAAGGAGCTTGGTCGTATAGCGCCGGTTATACGAGAAGGCGAAAATGAATCCGGCCACGCCAGCAGTTAAGATACTCAGGACGATAAAAATCAGCCCGATCATATAATCGCCACGAAATAAAGCGGGAAATCCACCGAAAAAAAACGTTGTCCAGCTAAATCCATAAAATCCATTTTTTGTTATTCCCGTCGCCGGGTTCTTCAACAAAATCTTCTTTGCCATAAATAGCCCTCCTGTATGAGGCGTATTAAATAGTTCTTCACTTTCTTGTCAAACAAAAGATTGTGAATTGACAATGTTTTTAACGATAAAACCTCACCGTGCGGCCCGGTCACGATCGTTCCATTTCCGGATGTATGGCGAGGCGGGGAAAGGTGTCCAGAATCCAGTTTTAGAGCACGTTCCGATCCATCAGGATCGGATGATGCTCTGGCGATTCGCGCCCCGGCACGCACAACAAGAATTGGCGGCGCAAAATTGGCGACCCTGGCGTGACTCGAACACGCAACCACCCGCTTAGAAGGCGGGTGCTCTATCCAGTTGAGCTACAGGGCCGTCCGGTCGCGACAATCGCTTAATTCGTCGCCGATTTCCAGCCACCACGACGCATCGGCGCGGGGGGCGGGCAGGGCGGTCAGTGGGTCCAGTTCGCCCGCCGGTCGGGGCGGAAATTATCGGCATAGGCCTTGGGCTTGCGGTGCCGCTCGGTCGGGATTTCGAGGTCGAAGGCGATGCCATGCGCCTCGGCATAGGCGATGGCCTCCTCGCGGGTCGCGAAGCGCAGCCGCACCTCGCTGGCCAGCATGTCGCCGCTGCCGGTCCAGCCCATCAGCGGGTCGATCCGCTTGGCCATCGCCGGCTCGAATTCCAGCACCCATTCCCTCGTCTTCGCCCAGCCGGACTGCATGGCGCTTTTCGGCGGCAAATAGATTCTGGCGCGGTTCATCGTGCAATTCCTCTCGGCCTGTCCGTCTCGGGGCGCCCGGATTCGAACCGGGGGCCTCTTGTACCCAAAACAAGCGCGCTACCAGGCTGCGCCACGCCCCGCTCGGACGATTGCTACCTACAGCGCCAGCAAGGTGCGAGGCAAGCGCCTCACTTGCCATTCCCGAATTGCGGCCCGATCACCTTGTCGCCGACATCGATGTCGTCCTTCGCGGTGATCCCGCCCTGCAACTCGATCGTCGCCGCCACGGGCACCCGGCTCGAAATGATCCGCAGGCTCTGCGGCACCGTGTCGTTGGCAATATGCCGGATCGTCCCGTGCGGCCCGACGAACACCATGTCCAGCGGCACCAGCGTGTTCTTCATCCACATCTCGGAAACCTGCGGCGGGCTCCACGGAAAGATCATCCCGCCATCGGCGGCAACACTCTTGCGGAACATCAGCCCGACTTCCTGCTGCTTCGGCGTCAGCGCCTGTTCCACCTTGAAGACGAAGCGCTTGCCATGCTGGTTGACGATGGTGATCGTCTCGGTCGGCAGCGTCGTCTGCGGCCCGGTGATCGCCGCCGCCGCCACCCCGCCGGCCAATCCGCCAGCAATCCCGGCCGCGAGGCAAAATCCCATCCAGCGTCTCATCGTCCTGCTCCTCATTGCATCACGCGGCGAGGCGGCGCACCTCATCCCGCACCACGCCCGCCTGCGGCGGATCGTCGAGGCGGGTGAGCCAGCGCGCCGGCCGTGGCCGCGACTGCTGGCGGAAATAGCTGATTCCCGCCAGCACGTCCAAGGCCGCCTGCGGCAGCGCCTCCGGCACCGCGTGCCCGTTCAGCATCCCCCACATCCCCGCCCAGGCCCGCCCGAGCGCATACGGATTGTACCCGCCCCCCCCGAGCACGATCAGCCGCGGCGCCAACCCCCGGATCGCCTCCAGCGCCGCCCACAACCCCCGGTTCGACAGCGCCAGCCGGCTCATCGGATCATCCGCCAGCGCATCCGCCCCCGGCAGGAACACGATCCCCTCCGGCCGCGTCGCCGCGATCGCCGGCAAAATCCGCGCCTCCATCAGGAACGCCAGCTCCGCGTCGCAAAACCCCTCCGGCACGGCGAAATTCAACACCCCCGCCGCCGCGTCGCTCGTCACCCCCGTCCGCGGCCAGCGCCCCGCCTCATGCACGCTGATCGTCGTCACCCGCCCATCGCGCGCGAACGCCGCCTCCACCCCATCGCCGTGATGCGCGTCGAGATCGAGATAGACCAGCCGCTCCAGCCCAAGGTCGAGCCACTCCATCAGCGCCAGCACCGCGTCGTTGATATAGCAGAACCCGCTCGCCCGCGCCGGCCAGGCATGATGGTTCCCCGCCGCCGGCACATGCGCGACCCCGCCCGAAGCCGTCAGCCTTGCCGCCAGCATCGCCCCCCCCGCCGAGGTCGCCGGCCGCCGATACACCGCGCGATGCACCGGATTGCCCTCCGCCCCGATGCCGAACCGCGCCCGCACCTCCGCCGGCACCGCCTGCGTCCGTTCCGCCGCCTCCAGCGCGTCGAGATAGGCCGGATCGTGAAACCGCTCCAGCGCCGCCCGCCCCGCCACCGGCGCCGTCCGATACTGCCCCGCCGCCAGCCACCCCATCGCCCGGATCAGATCCTCCGCCACCGGCGCGCGCATCGTCGCCAGCGGATGCGGCGGCACCGCGATCGCCGCCCGATACACCTCCGCCCCGATCAGCACCGCCTTGCGCGTCCCGCTCATCCGCCTTGCCTACCCATCACGCCCTGCCGTTGCTATAGGCTGGGCATGAGTGACGAATTGACAACGCTCGCGCAGGACGCTTCCCCCGCCAGCACCGGTGCCTTCCCCCGCCGCACCTTCGCGATCATCTCCCACCCCGACGCCGGCAAGACCACCCTGACCGAGAAGCTCCTCCTCTTCGGCGGCGCCATCCGCGAGGCCGGCATGGTCAAGGCCCGCCGCGAGCGCCGCAACACCCGCTCGGACTGGATGGCCATCGAACGCCAGCGCGGCATCTCCGTCACCTCCTCGGTCATGACCTTCACCTGGCACGACGTCGTCTTCAACCTGCTCGACACGCCAGGCCACCAGGACTTCTCCGAAGACACCTACCGCACCCTCACCGCGGTCGACGCCGCCGTCATGGTGATCGACGCCGCCCGCGGCATCGAGGCCCAGACCCTCAAGCTCTTCGAGGTCTGCCGCCTGCGCGACATCCCGATCATCACCTTCGTCAACAAGATCGACCGCGAAGGCCGGGACCCCTTCACCCTGCTCGATGAAATCGCGAGCACCCTCGCGCTCGACGTCTGCCCCCTGGTCTGGCCCGTCGGCATGGGCGGCCTCTTCCGCGGCTGCTGGGACATCCGCGCCAACCGCCCCATCGGCCGCGTCGCCCCGGATGGCGAACCCGCCGAACCCGTCATCATCCCCGACGACCAGATGGCCGAGCTGCGCGACGCCGTCGAACTCACCGGCGCCTACCCCGCCTTCGACCGCGAAGCCTTCCTCGCCGGCCACCTCACCCCCGTCGTCTTCGGCACCGCGCTCAAGGATTACGGCGTCGTCGAACTCCTCACCCTCCTCGCCGAACACGCCCCGCCGCCCACCACCCAGCGCGCCGAACCCCACCCCGTCCGCGCGGAACAGAAAACCGTCACCGGCTTCGTCTTCAAGGTCCAGGCCAACATGGACCCCAACCACCGCGACCGCATCGCCTTCACCCGCATCTGCTCCGGCCGGTTCCAGCGCGGCATGAAACTGCTCCACGTCCGCTCCGGCAAGCCGATGGCGATCCAGGCCCCGATCTTCTTCTTCGCCCAGGACCGCTCCCTCGCCGAGGAAGCCTTCCCCGGCGACATCATCGGCATCCCCAACCACGGCTCGCTGCGCGTGGGCGACACGCTGACCGAAGGCGAAACCCTCCGCTTCACCGGCATCCCGAGCTTCGCCCCCGAAATCCTCCGCCGCGTCGTCCTGACCGACCCGATGAAAGCCAAGCAGCTCCGCCGCGCCCTCGAAGACCTCGCCGAAGAAGGCGTCGCCCAGGTCTTCCGCCCGATGCTGGGTGCGGACTGGATCGTCGGCGTCGTCGGCGCCCTCCAGCTCGACGTCCTGCAAGCCCGCATCGACGCCGAATACAAAATCCCCATCCGCTTCGAACCCGCCCCCTACGTCACCGCCCGCTGGATTTCCTGCCCCGACCCCAAACGCCTGAAAGACTTCATCGAAGCCAACCAATCCACCCTCGGCCACGACCGCGACGACTCCCCCGTTTTCCTCGCCCGCGACACGTTTTCGCTCCGCTTCATCGCCGAACGCTGGCCCGAAATCACCTTCGCCACCACCCACCAATCCGCCTCATGATTCTGCTCCCCCCGCTGCTGCGGCGGGGGAGGGGATCACAGCGATTGAACGGCAGGAAAGCGTCCGTCGCAGCCATTTGGCATCTTGGTCGGTTGCCTCGAAACCTGCCATACAATTGAAATTATCCTGCAGAGTAGGGCAAGAAGTGGGCAGCCTTAGGTTCTGTACCTATTGCCATGACTACGGGGCGTCTGATTCAAGTCTGTTCGGAGGACTTGGAGCATGGCGGAACTTTTCTGGCTGAACGACACGCAA
>NZ_NCAS01000059.1:0-9325 GCF_002255515.1 Acidiphilium sp. 20-67-58
CGCGATATGTCATGCCGCCGCGCAACTTCCGCAAACACCGCACCAGGCGCTTCCGCTTCCGCAACAATCCGTAGCTTGTCCTCATCACGCCAGCGACGCCGGCGCTCAATTCCCGTGATGATCTCCATCCAAACACCCGCTCATAGCGTCGCTCTTACAAACGTATTTATGAGCGAATCACTCCATCATCGACAGGCAGCCTTCACCGGATAGTTACCTTGAATCAGACGCCCCGTAGTCATGGCAATAGGTACAGAACCTAGAGCACTTTCCGATCCTTTCGGATCGGATGCAGTGCTCTGCCACATTGATAATTAGCGCATCTTCCGGCCGGACGATGCCCGCGCCGCCGCCGCCGCCATGTCGCGCTGTTCGACAAGCCAGGCCTGCTGGCCCACCTGCTTGCGCAAGCCTTCGTCCAGCAGGTCGAGCAACTGGCGCGAATAGCGGTAGCCCTCGCACTCCATGTCCAGGAACCAGCGCATCGTCGGGCTGCGGTTATACAGCCCCTGCATGTACACCACCCACACCTGATAGGTTTCCGCATCGATCGCGTCGCGATGCAGGATGATGTTCTCCATGTGGTCGCAGATCAGCTCGTTCACCGCCAGCACCCTGCTGCGCAGCGGCTCCTCCTCCGGCAGGGGCAAGCCGTCGTAGAAATACGGCCGGCATTCGGGGTGGCTGATGAATGTTTGCAGGATGCTCCCGCCGACATTGTAGATTTCCCAGCTCGTCTGTGTCTCCAGCGCCTCGCGATCGCCCTTCAGCTGATTGCGGATCAGGAGGAAGCCGAGGGCTGAAATGGCTGGCGCGGCCCATGTGCCAAGCATGGTCCATTCATCGACAGTCAGCATGCACGCAGCCGCCCCCTTCGCGGCAAGAAACCGGGCCAGCGAACGACCGGCCGACATGAAAAAAGCCGGTCTGTCCCGGCAATGCGATCTTGCAACGTTCCGCGATCGGGGCCAAGGGGCGGAATACGACCCAAGCCGGCACACACCCGCAACAAGGGATCGGAACGTGCTTTAGAGGCAGGGGGCGGTCAGCTAGGCGACCTTGGGCGGCGACAGCTTGTTGACAACTCGGGCCATGACCGAACCTTACCCACAACCTCACCCACGTGGAAACTCCGGATTTAGCCAAATTAGGGCGGATGAGCGTGGACAGTAATCTGGTTTAAGGCACTGATATAAAATATTTTATGGGATCGCGCCGGATGGCTCTGGATATAGGTTTGGCGGATGGGGTGGGATTCGAACCCACGATACGCTTTCACGTATGGCGGTTTTCAAGACCGCTGCCTTAAACCACTCGGCCACCCATCCTGGCAGCGCCCGTTTAGCCGCCCAGGCCGCCGAGCGCCAGATACTTGATCTCGAGATAATCCTCGATCCCGTATTTCGATCCCTCGCGGCCGAGGCCCGAGGATTTGACGCCGCCGAAGGGGGCGACCTCGGTCGAGATCAGGCCCTCGTTGATGCCGACAATGCCGTATTCCAGCGCCTCGGCAACGCGGAAGATGCGCCCCACATCACGGGCGTAGAAATAGCTGGCGAGGCCGAACTCGGTGTCGTTCGCCATCGCGATCGCCTCCGCCTCGGTGCTGAAGCGGAACAGCGGGGCCACCGGGCCAAAGGTTTCCTCGCGGAAGATCAGCGCGTCGCCCTTCACATCGGCGATCACGGTCGGGGTGAAGAAATTCCCACCCAGCTCATGGCGCCTGCCACCGGTGACGATCCGCGCGCCGCCCGCCACAGCATCGGCGATATGCGCCTCCACCTTCTCGACCGCCTCGCGGTTGATCAGCGGCCCCTGCGTCACGCCCGCCTCCATGCCGTTGCCGACCTTCAGCGCCTCGACCGCGACCTTCAGCTTCTCGGCAAACGCCTCGAACACGCCGTCCTGCACCAGGATGCGGTTGGCGCACACACAGGTCTGCCCGGCATTGCGGAATTTCGAATCGATAGCGCCCTTCACCGCGGCGTCGAGATCGGCGTCGTCGAACACGATGAAGGGCGCGTTGCCGCCCAGTTCCATCGATGTCTTCTTGATCGTCGGCGCGCACTGGGCGAGCAGCTTCGCGCCGACCTCGGTGCTGCCGGTGAAGGAGAATTTCCGCACGATCGGGTTGGCGGTGAGTTCGGCGCCCATCGGCCCGGACGGCCCGGTGATGATGTTGCACACGCCGGCCGGCATGCCGGCGCGCTCGGCGAGGGCGGCAAGGGCGAGGGCGGAGAACGGGGTCTGGCTCGCCGGGCGGATCACCCCGGTGCAGCCCGCGGCCCAGCCCGGCCCGGCCTTGCGGGTGATCATCGCCGAGGGGAAGTTCCACGGCGTCACCGCGGCAAACACGCCGATCGGCTGCTTCTGCACGATGATCCGCCGGCCCGGAGCGTTCTGCGGGATCGTGTCGCCGTAAATCCGCTTCCCCTCCTCGGCGAACCACTCGATGAAGCCGGCGGCATAGGCGATCTCGCCCTTCGCCTCGGCCAGCGGCTTGCCCTGCTCGGCCGTCATGATCGCGCCGAGATCGTCCTGGTTGGCCATCATCAGCTCGTAGAGGCGGCGCAGGATCGCGGCACGCTCCTTCGCGAGCATCGCCCGCCAGCCGGCCAGAGCCCGACCAGCCGCCTCGACCGCGCGGCGGGTCTCCGCCTCGCCCATCGCCGGCACGCGGCCGACCAGTTCGCCCGTCGCGGGGTTGAGGACATCGAGCGTGCGGCCGCTCTCCGCCTGAACCCACGCTCCATCGATATAATTGGCTTCCCGCAGCAGCGTCGGGTCGTTCAGCCTCAAGGTCGCGGTCGTGTTCAGCATCCAGCCCTCCTCGTCGTGATGGTCAGCGTCATGGCCTCAGGTACGCCGGCCGCGACAGGGTCAACCCGGGGTGAGCGACACCATCGTGGTCTGCGGCGGCATGCCGGGCTGCACCGTCGGCCAGCGCGTCGCCGGATCGGCGAAATCGGCCTGGCGCGTGGCGCCGGGATGCCGCGCGACGGTGAACAGCGTCTTCCCCTGCGGATCGGCAGCAGCACCGCCCACAGCACCCCCAACCGGCGCGCTGTAGAGCAGATGGAGCCCGCCCTGCGGGTGCATCGCGAACAGCCCGTCCGCAGTGTCGGTCACATCGCCGCGCTGGTCGGTGCCGATCAGCAGCCGGCCGCGCCCGTCGAAAGCGAGGGTCGAGGGGGCGCGCAGCCAGGCGGTCGAACCCGGCGCGTAGCGCGCGGAGGAATCATGCGCCGGATTGCCGCCCAGCAGCACGACGCGGCCGGCAAACCGCTTGCCCCCCGGATCGCCGCCCTCGGGCGCAAAGGCGAGCAGATGGCCTGTGCCATTGCCGGCGCGCGGGTTGAGCGGGTTGATCTGGCTGATCCCTCGTCCCGGATTGCCGCGGCAGGCCAAATAGAGCGTGCCATCCGAACCGATCGCCATGCCGGCCGGCGCATCGAACCCGGACTCGCGATGCCCGGCCGAAGCCGTCGCGGTCAGCGTCGGCAGGCCCGCGGGCAGGTCGTGCCAGACGATATGCGATCCATCGATCACCGCAACGGCGAGCGTCCCGGCATCCAGCGCGCCCTCTCCGGTGCCAGAAGGGGCGGCGCCCTTGAAGCGGAACAGCCGCCCCATCGGTCCGTCCTCGCTCATGAAGACGACGGCGCTGCCATCGGCGGCGAGGCCGCAGGCAACGCCCGCGCGGGGCAGCCGGCCGAGCGCGGTGCGCTTGACCGGGAAGGACATCGGATTGGCCGCATCGAGCTCGACCACCCAGCCGAAGCCGGCGCCCACGCCCGGGCTGTCGAAGCCCGGCGCATGGCCGGCGAGCCGCTTGATCCAGCCCGCGGCGCGGCCTTCGGGCAGCAATACCGTGTTCCAGGGCGTCACACTGCCGATGGACGGCGCCAGCACACCCTGCACCGTTTGCCCGATCGAGGCAGCGGCCGGCCCGGAGATGCGGCACAGCGTCCCGTCGGTGATGCGGCGGGACTGGTAGCCGCCGGCCACCACCACCCAGCGCCCGTTCTGCACCGCGAGGTTGAGGACCGACGCCCCCTGCATCTTGCCGGCGACGATGGCCGGCCCGCTGCCGCCGGGAAACGCCATGCGCATCTGCACGTCGGGATGGGTGAGAACCATCAGCAGCCGGCGCACGCCATCGTCGGCGGGCGGCATCTTCACCAGACCGGCGATGATCGCATCCCAGCCGAATTGCCGGCTGGCGGCCGAAAGCGTGACGTTGCCCGGGTGAAACGGCGGCGCACCGGGCAGCACGGGATCGCCCCAGCGGATCAGCACGTCCCGCTGCAATCCCGGTGCCACCACGTCGTTCAGCTGTGGCGCCTCCGATCCGGGCGGCAGACGGGTGACGGGCCCCGCCATGCCGAGAACCGAGGTCGAGGCGCGGGCGGTGCCGGCCATCGCCAGCGCCGCCACGGTTCCGGTTCCGGCCAGAATGCCGCGCCGCCCGATCATGCGATCAGAATCCGCTCGCTCCGCCGAGGCCGCCGGACTGTCCGGCGCCCAGGCCAGGATTATAGTGCCCGACACCGCCGACAAGCTGTTGCAGGAAACCTGCATGGCCGCCCGGCGCGTGCGTTCTGCCACCCGCCATCGCGACGTGCAGCGCCTGCTTCTTGTCGACCCGGCGGATCGATTTCAGCACCCCGCCGCCGAAATCCAGCACGACGACCTGCTGCTTCTCGACGCCCAGGGTCTGGCCGATGCGCGGCTTCGTCACCTGGCTCACGTAAAGCCAGTCATGATCGTTGAATGATTCCCGCAGCGTCGGCGAGCCGAGCAGCGCGGTGGCGTCCGCCTCGGTGGAAACGCCGGGGGTGAGCTGCTTGAGCTGCGCCTCGGTCACCGCGGTGCCGCGATAGCGCGGTTGCGCCGAAAACACGGCGCAGCCGGCAAGTGCCGGCAGCATCAGCAAGGGGAGAAATGGGCGGAGCTTGATCGCCAATCTGCGCACGCGGCTCGATCCTTGGGTTGCGGCTGGTTCAGGCTCTATGAGCGAGCTTCCCTCGCCGTGCAAGATGCGGCACTGTTTTAACATGACTGAAGCAGCCCCCGCCCCCCTCACCCGGCGCCTCGACCTCGCCCGCCTCGGCGACGATCCCGAAACGGTGACGATCGAGACCAGCGCCGCAGAACGCGCCGCCATCGCCGCCGCCTTCGGTATCCCCGCGATCGCCGCGCTGTCGGGCAGCTTCCACCTGCGCCGCGCCGGCGGACCGCGGATCGAGGCGCGGCTGGAGCTTGCCGCCGAGGTCACGCAATCCTGCATCGTGTCGCTCGAACCGGTCGACCAGTCGATCGCCGAAACCGCCGCGCTGCTGCTCGTCACCAACGGCGCGCCGGTGGAGGATGACGACATGCTGGACCCCGACGCGCCGGACCAGGTCGCGCTGGAGGGAACGGTGGCCGATCTCGGCGCCCTGCTCGTCGAGCAGCTCGCCCTGGCGCTCGATCCCTATCCCCGCCGGCCCGGCGCGGAGCCGCCCGCAGCACCCGATGCCGGCGCCGCACCGCAGGCGCACCCGTTCGCCGCCCTCGCGAAACTCCGCCGGCCGGAGTGACCCCGGCCGGACTGATCCCGGCCGGACTGCTACCGGCCGGACTGCTACCGGCCGGATTTATCCCGGCCGCACCGCCCCGCCACCTTCAATCTTGCCCTCCGCCCCTCTCTCTGCTACACGCCCGCTTTCCGATCCCCCCGGTCCACGGGGCGTCACCTGCTGGCGCGCCGAGACCTTTCGCGACGAAACGCACAGAACCGAGAGCGACCCATGGCCGTACCCAAGCGCAAGACCTCCCCCTCCCGCCAAGGCATGCGCCGCAGCCACCACGCCGTGGGCCAGCAGGCTCATGCCGAGTGCAGCAATTGCGGCGAGCTGAAGCGTCCGCACCATGTCTGCGGCCATTGCGGCCATTATGACGGGCGTGAAGTCGTCGCCGCCGGCAAGGATCTCAAGGGCACGGTCCGGATCTGATCCGGCCGTGACCTTGTCGCCACCGTCCGTGCCTTCGCACAGCCGATGACGACCGGATCCCCCTCCGACTCCGCCTCCTCCATGCCGCATCCGCCGCAAGGACCCGACCGCGCGCCCGCCGCCGGAGCGCCGATCCTCGCGGTCGACGCGATGGGCGGCGACCATGCGCCGGACGTGGTCATCGCCGGGCTCGACATCGCTGCCGAGCGCCATCCGAATGCCCGGTTCGAGGTCTTTGGCGACGCGCCGCGGCTAGATGAGCTGGTCCGGCTGAGCAAGCGCCTGCGCAACCGGGTCACCATCCGCCCGACCACGGAAGTCATCCCCAACGAGCTGAAACCCACCGCCGCCCTGCGGCTGCGGGACGCCTCGCTGCGCCGGGCGATCGATGCCGTGGCCAATGGCGAGGCCGCGGGCGTCATCTCGGCCGGCAATACCGGCGCGATGCTCGCCCTCGCCAAGATCGTCCTCAAGACGATGAGCGGGATCGACCGCCCCGCCATGGCCGCGATCGGCCCCTCGGCGCGCGGCGACGTGGTGATGCTCGATCTCGGCGCCAATGTCGTCTGCGACGCCCGCAACCTCGTCGAATTCGCCATCATGGGCGAGTTGTTCGCGCGCACCGTGCTCGGCCTGCCGCACCCGACGATCGGGCTGCTCAATGTCGGCTCCGAGGAAATGAAGGGCGATGAAACCCTGCGCCGCGCCGCCGAGGCGCTGCGCGAAAGCCCGATCGGCGCGCAGTTCCACGGCTTCATCGAGGGCCACGACATCGCCGGCGGCACCGTGGACGTCGTCGTGACCGACGGCTTCACCGGCAATGTCGCGCTCAAGACCGGCGAGGGCGCGCTGCGCCTGGTCGGCGACCTGCTGCGGCGGATCTTCTCGGCCAACATCGCCGCCCGCATCGCCTATCTCCTCGCCCGCCCCGGCCTGTCGCGGCTGCGCGAATGGCTCGACCCGCGGCGCTACAACGGCGCCGTCCTGCTCGGGCTGAACGGCGTCGTGGTCAAATCCCACGGCGGCGCCGATGCCGAGGGCTTCGCCCATGCCGTCGACGTCGCGATGGACATGATCGTCAACCGCTTCAACGACCGTATCCGCGACGACCTGACCCACCACGTCGATCGCGAGCGCCTCGCCAGCGATGCCATCCGCACCCCCTCCTCCACACCCGTGACATCCGGCTGACCGACATGAAACGCACCGTTTTCGAAGGGGTCGGCAGCTACCTGCCGGAACGCATCGTCACCAACGACGAACTGGCCAAACGGGTCGACACCTCCGATTCCTGGATCCGCGAACGCACCGGCATCGGCCAGCGGCACCTCGCCGCCCCGCATGAAACCGCGACCTTCATGGGCGCCGAGGCCGCGCGCCGGGCGCTGGCCTATGCCGGCGCCGCCCCCGAGACGGTCGATGCCATCATCGTCGCGACCTCGACGCCGGATCAGGGCTTTCCCGCCACCGCAGTGAGCATCCAGGCGGCACTCGGCATCACCGGCGGCTTCGCGTTCGACCTCTCGGCCGCCTGCTCCGGCTTCGTCTACGCCGTCTCGGTGGCCGATGCCTTCATCCGCTCCGGCCAATGCGCCAGCGTGCTGGTGATCGGCACCGAGGTCTATTCCCGCATCCTCAACTGGGAAGACCGCGGCACCTGCGTCCTGTTCGGCGACGGCGCCGGCGCGGTGCTGCTGCGCGCGGCACAGGACGACGCCGATCGCGGGCTGATCTCCACCCATATCCATTCGGATGGCCGCTACGGCGACATCCTCTATATCGACGGCGCAACCGGCCAGGCCGACCGGCCCCAGCACCTGGTGATGAAGGGCTCGGAAGTCTTCCGCCACGCGGTCAGCAAGCTCGCCGGCGCGGTGGACGAGGCGCTCGCCGCCAACGGCCTCGCGCAATCGGACATCGACTGGCTGGTTCCCCACCAGGCCAATCGCCGCATCATCGATGCGATGGGAAAGCGGCTCGGCCTCGCGCCCGAACAGGTCGTCGTCACGGTCGACCGCCACGCCAACACCTCCGCCGCCTCCATCCCGCTGGCGCTCGACGAGGCGGTGCGCGACGGACGAATCAAGCCCGGCCATCTCGTGCTGATCGAGGCGCTCGGCGGCGGACTGACCTGGGGATCGGCGCTGTTCCGCTTCTGAACCGGCGTCGCCCCTCACCCGTGACCGCGACGATTGCGGTTCCGTGTTGACCCGGCTGCCTTTCTTGCTAATCTTGAAAAATGAGCACGTTGACACGCGCCGGACTGGCTGAGTCGATCTATGCGGCAGTGGGACTGTCGCGCAACGAATCCGCAGAGCTGCTCGAAGCAGTGCTGGACCGCATGAAGCGCGCCCTTGCCGAGGGCGAGTCGATCAAGATCAGCGGTTTCGGCACCTTCTCCGTGCGCCAGAAAGGGCGGCGCATCGGCCGCAACCCGAAAACCGGCCGCGAAGTGCCGATCCTGCCGCGCCGCGTGCTGGTTTTCCGCCCCAGCCAGATCCTGCGCGAGGCCGTTGACACCGGCAAATCCCCCGCCTCCGCAGGCCAGTTTTGACCGACGAGACGCCGCCCGACGATACCAGGCAGGACGACCAGGGCCGCGCCCGGGTCCGCAAATCGGCCGAGGCGTTCCGCACCATCAGCGAGGTGGCGGACGAGCTTCATGTGCCCCAGCACGTGCTGCGCTTCTGGGAAACCAAGTTTCCCCGCATCAAGCCCCTCAAGCGTGGCGGCGGCCGGCGTTATTACCGTCCGGATGATGTCGTGCTGCTGCAACGCATCGCCGACCTGCTCTACACCCAGGGCTATACGATCAAGGGGGTCCAGCGCCTGCTCCGCGAGAGCGGCGGGCTGCTGCACGCCGAAATCCCGCCCGCCTCGGACGAGGAACGCGCAGCCTCCGCCGCCGAGCGCGGCCGCACCACTGCCGAGCCCGGCATGGCGGACGATGCCGGCGAGGAGTCGCCGGAACTGCCGATCCTCGCCACCGCCGCATCCCGCCCGCAACCCGGCCCCCCGCCCGACGCCGCGCCGGACCGCCAGCTCGAACGCGCCCGGGCCGCCGGCACGGTGCTGCGCGCCGCCATCCACGCAGTGCTCGACGAGCTGGAAACCCTGCGCGCCAGCCTTTAGAGCACGTACCGATCCATCCGGATCGGAACGTGCTCTATCATACTGACAAACCGAGCATCTTTATCCGATCAGATGATTCCATCTGATCGGATGATGCTCTAGAGCACTTTCCGATCCTTTTGGATCGGATGTAGTGCTCTATCATACTGACAAACCGAGCATCTTTATCCGATCAGATGATTCCATCTGATCGGATG
>NZ_NCAS01000007.1:0-80126 GCF_002255515.1 Acidiphilium sp. 20-67-58
TTGCGTGTCGTTCAGCCAGAAAAGTTCCGCCATGTTCCAAGTCCTCCGAACAGACTTGAATCAGACGCCCCGTAGTCATGGCAATAGGTACAGAACCTAATGATCTGCTTCGCCCTGACGGGCCACTGAACTGAAGACCACGCTCTTGGACAGGATGCGCGACAAATCGACAAACCTGGCGGCGACCAGCAGTTTCCGGCGTTTGGTCAGTGCGCGTTTCACGCGCAATCTAAGGCTCAGGCCGCGGCGCCAGGAGGCATGGGAGACCAGCGGCAATCAGAACAGGAGACCCGCCTCGATCACGCCAGTGACCTGGTCGCGGCCGGTGCCGCTCCTGCCATAGGCCGGCGCGGCGCCAGGCCTCGTCAGGTGCAGGTAGCCGAGATCGGCGCGCGCAAAGAGGTATTTCGATTGCCATGTCGGGGTTACCGAGAGGCCAACCCCCTGCGAGCGCGGCGTTGCGAACCAGAGATCCGGCCCGTTGGAGGCGAAATATTCTCCCCAGGCGCCGATCGAGTAGGGCGACGCACCGAAATGGTAATCGGCGAACACGGCCGCGCCGAAATTGCTGGAAAACCCGTTCAGACCCACCTGATGGTCAATGTTCGCATAAACGTATTGGACTTCCGGCACGATGTTCAGGTTGCCCGAACTGTACGAATAGAACCCGCCGATCATCGTCGAATTCACGAGCGGGGATTGGCTGAGCGGGCCGAACCCGACATGCGCGCTGGCATAGGGCGTGGCAGCGGAACCGTAGACATGCGTCCGCGGCCCCGTGCGCCCGAGATTGGTTGCGCCGGATATCGTGATGCTGTTGCTGGCGTCGGGTGCGTAGCTCACATCCGCCTGAAGGAAATTCCATACGCCGGTATCGAACCCATCGCCGAGCGATGCGGTGACGCCGAAGGGGCCATGGCTGTAGCTGGCGGTAACACCCAGACTCTGCCCGTTCTCGACATAGAAGAGGTCCGTTGTCAGGACGTTGGCATTCTCCCAGTCGATGGCGGATTCATATCCTTCGACCGAGCCGATCTGGCCTGCGGAAATCGTGAAATCACGGGTCGGGGCCAGTGTCAGATAGGCGGCGTAGAGGGGGCCCGTCGGGAGTGCCTGCGCGGTTGCCGGCGTCGGCGCCGTTCCGAGCGTGAACGGCGTCGCCGCGCCGCCCTGGAGGGTGAAGCGCACCAACCCATCGGGTTTTTCGATCTTGATCAGGCCGTTCATCAGTTCCGCGCCGGCCGACTTGCTGGTGCCCAGAAGGCCCGGATCAGCGCTGCTGCCCGCGCCTGACAAGGCATACATGTATCCATCGACCCCGCCGGTGACATCGAGAGTGCCGAACGGTCCAGCCTGAAGATGCAGTGGCGCCGGGCCCTTCATCGCCTCCGCGAGGGGCGCCCTCAGGAGCGATACGACACAGACAGCGACCAGCGCGCGAACAGTCCTGCACGGGACATGACGGCATCCCGATATCGTCTTCATGGGAGGCAATGACCTTTCGTGATGTCGAGGGGAAAGCACATACCAGATCAGACGCAGAAAGACGCCTGCCCGGTTGATGCATCGGCTCCCGCCAATGGGAGGGTGGCGTGTCGAGCGCCGCAAGGAGAATGCCGCAGCGTTTGGCTGAAATGCCACTTCGCGCTTGGTGATCAACCTGTGTCCGGCGGCAAAACCCGGCGTTCGACGCTGCTTGCCGGCGTCTTGGTCCTGTTCTTGCTGGAGCATCATCCGATTCATCAGGATCGGAACGTGGTCCAAGCCATCACGCCCTCGCGGCGGGGATCAATGGAATCGCATCGACAAACAGCCGGTTGTCGCCCCCGCTCCGGCCAGCTGTGCCAACACGGCCAGGCGGGGCGGGGAGATCAGGCGTCCACGGCTGCTGCGCGCTGCTTCGCCCGGCCGGTGAACCTGCGCAGCCCGCTGGACATATGCGGATCGCAGAAATGCGCCAGGGCTGTGGCTCGCAGTTGTGTGGGATCGCAGTCGGCATTCGCGTGCACGGTGCGGTAGCCCCAGAAGAAATACAGGTCGCCAGGATTGAGCACGACCTCCTTGAAGGCGCTGCCGCCGGCCTTCGCCCCGCAGCGCAGCAGCCCCTGGCGGAACTTGTTGTCCAGGAAGATCTTGTCGACCAAGTTCTGCAGGTACGAGGAGCGCACGCCGCGGCGCCGCTTGCGGATGATCAAGTGCCCGGCTTTTTCGCCCTGCGGGATAATCACAGGCAGCAGAGCGGTAATATAGTACGAATCATAGTGGAAGAAATAGGACTGGCTGCCGCCAGTCTCGCCCTTCACGCAGCGCAAGACATTGTAGAGCGACTGCTTGGGCGGCTCCTTACCCGAAACTCTTCTGTATATGCGGCGCATCAAGTCAAGAAATTCTGGCGACTGCAAGACCGGAGCGAAGGGCGTCGGCGTCGCACCGGTGAGGGTCAGAGCGACATACTCACCATGATTGTCGGCGACTTTCTGCTCGACGAACGCCTTCAGCGGCGCAAGCGTCTCCGGCGGGGCAAAGCCGCGCAATACACCGATGCCTTCTGCGTTGATCTCGCTGATCAGGGCATCGATGTCCGCGTCGCTTACGTTCGAGCTGGAGTTTATCGGCATTTCCAATTTCCTCGCGTCTACGCAAATTCTAAACATTTTTTTTAAGTTTTTTGATATCGTTTTAAAATGTTATCAATCTCTTAATATTATGACTAGTGGGTTTTCAGCAGCACAGAGCCGCAACCGCTCTTGCGGCATCCGAAATGCGCAAGAGTCGGTCCAAGATCATGCCTTGTCTTGGCGAAATCTTCCGAGCATCGGCCGCACCGACGCGCAGCGAAGGAATGCCAAGGCATTTCGGCCGAGGCACGAGGGCATCCATCAGCAAGGCCTGCGTATCGACGAGGACGTGACGCTTCTTGACGCCATCAGACCCTCCGTGGCCATTCCACCGATATTTCGGGCCGGAGGAACCCTCGGCTGGTCTGAGCGCCAAGGTCCCGCCATTCAGGAGTAGAGTTTCATCCCCGGGTGATGCCTACGATCGGGCGCAGGTGCAACAGAAGCTGATTTTTCCTGCCACCTCTGCCGGGGTTTTGTGGCCCAGGCTCGAATGGGCGCGATGTAATGCCTTTCCACGTTCCGCTCTTTCGAGCAGCGCAGGATCGACATGCTGGTGAGCGCAGTGCCGTTGTCGCTGACCACCATGAGCGGGCGCGCCCCCCGCTCAGTGATCGCCATATCCAACTCGCGCGCCACCCGGGCGCCGCCTCGCCAAATCGACGGCTCTTCATCTCGTCCGTCTCCCTGATGGAGCGGACTCTGCTCATTCCTGGAGGAAATCCACGGGCTCAGACCACTGCGCGCGCCGACAACTGCCTTGGCGCCAACGGCCTTGATCCTGGCAGAGATTTCGGCGGCGACCGAAACATGAGAGAATCGGACTGTTCACGAGTGTTTTCGGGATTTCTGCTTGCGACATCCAACCCTATTTTGAATCGCGAGATCAGGTTTGAGAGAAGATCTACTTCCTTGGAGAGATTATGATAGGACTCTGTTGATTCCTGAACCATATTGGCGTTCTGCTGGGTCGTCTGATCCATCTGGGTGACGGCAGAATTGATCTCGTTCATGCTCGTTGCCTGAGCCTTCGGGCCTATAGCGATTTCGGACATTATCCCGTTGACCTCCGCGACTTGCACAGAGATTCGCTCAAGCGACGTGCCCGTCTCGGCCACGAGTTTTACGCCCAGCTCGACTTGCGTTGTCGAGGTTGAGAGGATGCCTTTGATCTCTTTGGCAGCCTCGGCAGAGCGTTGAGCAAGCGCACGCACTTCGGAGGCCACGACGGCGAACCCGCGTCCTGCGTCGCCGGCTCGCGCAGCCTCAACGCCGGCGTTGAGGGCGAGCAAATTTGTCTGGAATGCAATTTCGTCCATGACGACGATGATTTGATTGATGGTCTGTGCGGAGGATGCGATATTCTGCATCGTGCCGACGGCTTGGTTCACGATGGTCGCACTGTTCCTGGCGTCTTTATCAGCATTTGAGACGACCTGACGTGCGTGCGCTGCGCCGTCCGCAGATTTCTTGATCGTCGAGGTGATCTCACTAAGTGTCGCGGCAGTTTCTTCCAGGCTCGCAGCCTGCTGTCCAGTTCTGCTTGCGAGATTATCCGATGCAGCCGACATCGTGAGAATTCCAGAATAGATCGACGCGGCAGTGGAATTTACAGCGGAAACTACTTCTTCCAAATTTCCAATTGCCGAATTGAAGTCCAGACGCAATAATTCATAATCTTCAGGAAATTCCTCGTTCAGTCGGAACGTCAGATTTTGGTTCGCAAGCTGCTTCAGCGCAGTCGCGAGTTGCGCGACGGTTTTTGCCTGAGCTTGGCTCGCCAACGCTTGAGCCTCTTCAGCAACCTTTTGGGCATGAATATCGACGACAGACCCGTAGGATCGCAGCGGTTCGCCGTTGGGCCCGCGCAAGGTTCCGCACGTCCCGCGGAACCACCTGTATGATCCGTCATTCGTTTTCAGCCGGTAGGAAAAATCAAAAGGCGTTCTCCCGCTATGATCGGCGAGATGTGCGATATAATGGCTGATTGTAGGTTCGGCGTCGTCCGGATGTAACCTGTCAGACCATGAAGTCATAATGTCAGGGAAGTCCGTCTCATTGTTAAATCCGAGCAAGCGGCGCATTTCCGGCGAAAATGTCCAGCGACTATTTTGATGAGTGGGATCACCTTGATAAATTACGATCTACCAAAGACCAACACCTGCAAAATTATCGAGCACCCTCAACCGCTCTTTAACCTCGTGTAATTCATTTTTTAATTCGGCATAGACGTCTTGATTTTTAAAAAATGAAAATAATGCCATTGCAAATGAACTCCGGTGTGGGTGATATATGGCTTCTCATGGTTCCGCTACGGGACTTCCATGTAAATTCAGCTTCTCGGTAGAGGTTTATCTTATCACCCAAGATGCATCAAAAATCAGACCTCGTGCATTTATCGATTTTGTTAATTATTAATTTACTATTTGTCATCATTTATAACATAAAATCGTCTTCTTGCCAACGGTTAAAACTTCGTATTGAAGCGGAGATGGGCCGGACTGGCTTGTAGCGACTGTATAAAGACAAGCTGATCGAGTTGGTCCTGCGACTGCACCGATCCGACAAAACCTCGCGAACTGGTCGAAGTCGTCTTCGACGGACAAGAAAGCGACCCGCGAGACGACCATCGGTCGACTCCCGATCGTTCCCCTCGGACAACGCAAAGACGCGCCGCCGGATACGCCCCGCCTGATGGCTGGTGCGATTCCCCCGCTCTCCGATCCGGTATCGTCCTGCCGAAGACCCGCCCTACCGACATATCGCCTGAAACAAATCTTATCGCTTTTCTTTTAATCACTCGTCTATAAACACATCCATAATTGATGATTTAATAGTCATATTACTCTAGTACCGCA
This sequence comes from Acidiphilium sp. 20-67-58, assembly GCF_002255515.1. Classification (NCBI taxonomy): domain Bacteria; kingdom Pseudomonadati; phylum Pseudomonadota; class Alphaproteobacteria; order Acetobacterales; family Acidocellaceae; genus Acidiphilium; species Acidiphilium sp. 20-67-58. The sequence continues at coordinate 5,477 of NZ_NCAS01000007.1, forward strand.
TAATTTTTGTCATTTTCATGTTGGCGACCCGGATCGAATAGCCTAATTTTTCTCCATTCGGACTGATCCTGACAATTTCGTCACCAGGTCCGCCCCTTTGTGAATGGAGACTGCACATGATCCGAATGAGACCGCTGCTCCGGGCCATCGGCGCGCTGGCCGGCGCCGGACTTGCCGGGCTGGCCAGCGCGCATGCGGCATCGCCCGCCTTGCCGCCGGGCATCGCGAAATCCGGCACGCTGCGGATTTGCAGCGCCGTCAACCTGCCGCCCATGGAGTTCATGAACGAAGCGACGAAGCCATCCGGGCTCGACATCGACCTCGGCGATGCCGTCGCCAAGCGTCTCGGCGTGAAGACCGAATGGATCAACATGCCCTTCGCCGGCCTCATTCCCGCCCTGCTCGCCTCGCATTGCGACATCATCATGTCGCAGCTGTTCATCAAGCCGGGCCGGCTGAAGGTGATCGACGAAATCCCCTACATGGTCTCGCACGAAGCCGTTCTCGTGAAACCGGGCGCGAAGCCCGTCCCCTCGCTCGAGACCCTGTCCGGCAAGAAAGTCGCCACCGTGACGGGCACCACGGCAACGGTGCTGCTCGACGCCGCGAACAAGAAACTGCACGCCGCCGGGAAAACGCCGATCGACATCGTGATGTTCCCCGAAAACACCCAGGCCCTGCAGCAGCTCCAGTTCGGCCAGGTGGCGGCCTATGGCGTCGCCTATGAAACCGCGCGCTACTACATCCACAAGGCGCCGGGACAGTTCGCGATGGGCGGGCCGCCCTATTTCACGATCGCGACCGGCATCGGCATCCGCAAGGACGAGACCGTGCTCAACAAGGCGATCAGCTTCACGCTCGCCGGCATGATGAAGGACGGCACCTACGCCGCGATCTTCCGGAAATGGGATCTCGGGATCGACATGCTGAAGCATGGCTGAGCGCGGAGCATCATTGTGCATTTCGATTGGATCTATTTCTGGCACCAATTGCTGGAACCGAGCGGCGCCTTCCTGCAGGGTCTCTGGCTGACGATCATGATCAGCATCGGCGGGCAGGCGATCGGCCTCGCGATCGGCCTGCCCGCCGCCCTCGCCCGGCGATCCCGGATGCGCGCCCTGCAATGGCTGGCGCGCACCTATATCTTCCTGATGCGCGGCACGCCGCTGCTGGTGCAGATCGTCTTCATCTACACCGGCCTCGCCGCCGCCGGCATAATCCGCTTCCATGACATCCATCTCGGCGGCATCACCCTCGCCGGCAATGTGCAGGCCGGCATTCTCGCACTCGGGTTGAACGAAGGGGCCTACATGGCCGAGATATTCCGGGCCGGCATCGACGCGATCGATCGCGGCCAGACCGAGGCCGCCAAATCCCTCGGCATGGTGCCCTGGCAGATCCTTCGCCATGTGGTGCTGCCCCAGGCCCTGCGGGTGGTGCTGCTGCCGATCGGCAACCAGTTCAACATCATGCTCAAGAACTCGACGCTCGTCAGCGTCATCGGTGTCTCTGAAATGCTTCTCGTGACCGAGACGATCAATTCCGCGACCTTCCGCACCTTCGAGCTCTATTCCGTGCTCGCCATCTACTTCCTCGCGCTGACGACGATCTGGGGCGTGGTGATGGCAAGGATCGAACGCCGGATGGACCGCCCGTCCGACCATGGCGCGGTACATATCGTCCCCACCCCACTGCCGGAGTCCGCCTGATGCAGCCGCTCCTGATCGAGGCAGAGGACGTCGAAAAGCGGTTCGGCAACACGAAAGTGCTCGACCGCGTCAGCTTCGGCGTCCGCCGTGGCGAAACCGTGGTGCTGATCGGCTCTTCCGGCTCGGGCAAGACCACGCTGCTCCGCTGCATCAACCATCTGGAGACGATCAATGGCGGGCGCATCGTGGTGAATGGCGGCCTGATCGGCTTTCGCGAGCAGAACGGTAAGCTGGTCGAAGACCGGGAGGTCAACATCGCCCGCCAGCGCCGCGATGTCGGCATGGTGTTCCAGCGCTTCAACCTGTTCGCCAATCTCGACGTGCTGGACAACATCATCCTCGCGCCGATGAAGGTGCGCGGCCGGCCCCGGGCCGAAGCCGTGGCGCAGGCCGAGGCGCTGCTGGCCCGCGTCGGCCTCGCCCACAAGGCAAGGGCGATGCCCTCGTCACTCTCGGGCGGGCAGCAGCAGCGGGTTGCCATCGCCCGCGCCCTCGCGATGCAGCCGGCGGTCATGCTCTTCGACGAACCCACCTCGGCGCTCGATCCCGAAATGGTGGGCGAGGTTCTGGCGGTGATGCGCGATCTCGCGCAGGACGGCATGACGATGATGATCGTCACGCACGAAATGGGCTTCGCCCGCAACGTGGCCGACCGGATCATCGTGATGGATCACGGCCGCATCGTCGAGGACGGCCCGCCTGCCGCCCTGTTCGAACAGCCCGCGCACCCGAAGACGCGCGCGCTGCTCGGACACCGTCATGCCTGACCTGCCGCCGCCGCGGCCCCGGGCCTGCACCCGCCGGGCCGCGGCGTCAGAGCATCATCCGATCGGATGGAGTCATCCGATCGGATAAAGATGCTCGACTTATCAATATGCTAGAGCACTACATCCGATCCAATCGGATCGGAAAGTGCTCTAGTCCGTCCAGTCGGGCGTCTTCGGCATGTTCACCGGGCGATAGGCCGGCACGCATGCCATCCGCGCGGCCACGGAGCGGTGGATCAGCGCATCGTCCGGGATGAGCCGAGGCTCGCCCAGGGGCAGATAGACGCCGAGAAACCCGGCCCGTCCGGGCCACTCGCGCCATTTCAGGCGTTTCGGAATGATTTCGAACAGCCACCAGAAACCCTTGAGCGAGTCGTGCAGCTTCGCCTCCGGCGACGGGGCGGCATAGACCCGCCTGGCGCCGGCGCGCGCCTCGCCACGCGCAACCTCGTCCAACATCGCATCGTTGATCTGCAACCCGGCATGCCTCGCCTGCTCGATCATCCACAACAGCGGATATTTCGATGCTCCGCTCTCTGCCTCCGGATAACCGCCCCCGACATCCGCATGCACGCCGGCGAACCACACCTGCCTGGTGTCCTGCGCGGCGCGGCCACTGTCGCTGAAGGGATCGGGCTTGAAGGTCTGGGGCTCGCGCCAGGGCAGCAGCCGGAACATGCGCCGCCGCTCATCGATCGAGATCGCCTGGCGAAAGATTGCGACACCCGGGTCCGTCCGGGTGAAGCGAAGGGTCTGGAAATCGGGCAGCAGCCGGTCGCGGCGCGGCACGATGACCGCGGACACGGTGTCCCAGACCCCGACGAACCTGATCGTCACCGCCCGCCCGCCGGCGACGCGGCGGAACTCCCATGCCGCCGGCAGGCCGGCCGCAACCTCCGCCTCCGGCGCCGCGGCGCGCAGCGCAGCCTGGTCCTCGACCCGCCGGGTCCTGTGGCTGTCCCGGCTCGCCTTCTTGAAGGCCGTGAACGCATAATCCGCGAGGTTGAGCTGGGCCGGCGGCAACAGGCCGATCACGTAGATGAACGCGGCCAGCACCCGGACCTCATAGGCGCCCCGGCTGAACCCGAACAGCCAGATCGCATCGCCCGGCTCGTACTGGCTGCACAGGAACCGGTAGGCATCGAGCACGGCATCGTCAAGGCCATAGCCGGCGACCACGCCAAGAAACTCCTTCACGTCCGACTTCAGTTGCTGCCAGGTATCGAAAGCACCGACCGTGCCGACACCGGGGCTGTAATAGACCACCTGGTTGTCGGTCTTCTCGAGGATCCGGAAGAGCTTCAACACATTCGTCTGCGTCGCCTCGATCTGATCGCCAGTCCCGTCACAGCAAATGACGATGTTTTTCGACATGACGTTTCCCCGCGTGTCACGCGCTGCAACCCGGACGGGCAGCGACCGCCATCGGCGTGACGAATTCCAGATGTCTTTTTAAATCCCGCTCCCGCCCCTGCAAGAACCGGCCTTGCTCTATCTTTTTAATAATTTGAGCATCTTTATTCGATCAGGTGGTTCCATCCGATCGGATGATGCTCAGGGCCGCAATGAAGCTGGCACCGCCCCTTCGCGACGGGGTGGGCGCGACGGGGGGGACTGATTTCCCGTCCCTGTTTTTAGGCCCGATATCAGCGCCCGGACTCAGAAATCATTAAGATTCTGGCCGTAAACTTTGGATCATGATCCTCTCCAGGCGCTCCCTGCTGCTCGCCGCGACCGCTCTCAGCCTGACCGCCTGCTCCGGCGGAGGCGGCGGTTCCTCGTCGATATCCGGCCAGCCGACCCCCCCGCCGCCGCCGCCAAGCAACAATGCCGCCGGGGCAGGCGCCGGCGCATCGGCCACGGCGACGAATATCGGCGGGATCTCGGTCTATCTCGGCCCGCAAAGCACCAATGTCTATCCAACCTTCAACCAGTACACGCCGACCAACGTTCTCCCCGTCCTGCAGGCGGGGATCACCGGCGCCGGCGTCGCGATCGGCGTGCTGGACAGCGGGGTGAACACCTCCGTCTCGTCGCTGAGCGGCCGCATCGCCTGGTTCAATTCATACACCGCGCTGGGGAACGCCACCGTCTCGGCCAACAATCTCGCCTCGGCGAACGATCCCTTCGGCCATGGCACCGTCGTCACAGCACTGCTCGCCGGCTACCAGCAGGGCACCTACGGCAACAATTCCGGCCCGACGAATTTCTTCCCCGGCGGCGTCGCCCCCGGCGCGACCGTCTATGCAGCCCAGATCTGCGACTCCACCGGCGCCTGCCAGCTCTATACGAAGCCGTATCAGGACCTGCAGGCCCAGGGCGTCCACCTGTTCAACAATTCCGTCGGCGAGAACGCCAGCGACTACAGCAGTGCCGCGGCCGCGCAGTCCGCATCCCAGGCGGTGGGCACGCTGTTCTCCGCCCTTCCCGCCAACAACCTGTATGTCTGGGCGGCGGGGAACAACCCGGCCAATCCCGGCGATATCAGCGTCGAGGCCGAGGTTCCGGTCTACACACCCTCGCTGCAGCCGCAATGGCTCGTTGCCGTGAATGTCGATATCGGCACCGATGGCAAGGTCTCGGGCCTCGATCCCTCGTCGGACGCCTGCGGCGTCACGGCACAATGGTGCGTGTCCGCACCCGGCTACGTGCAGATCCCGATCGTCGCCGGCACCTCGTTCGTCACCGGCTACGGGGTCGGCACCTCCTTCGCGACCCCGATCGTGACCGGCACGGCGGCGCTGGTCTGGCAGAAATTCCCGTGGTTCACGCCCGCCAACGTCACCGACACCATCCTGACGACGGCAACCCATCTCGGCGCCGGCACCGGACCGAACAGCACCTATGGCTGGGGGCTGATCAACGCCGCGGCCGCGGTCAACGGGCCGGCGGCCTTCGCCTTCGGCACCTTCGCCGCCGATATCGGCGTCGCGCAGTCGACCTTCGCCAACCCGATTGCGGGATCGGGCGGCCTTGCGCTGTCGGGCACGACCGGCACCCTCACGCTCGCCGCGGCCAACACCTATACCGGCGGCACCACGGTCAGCAGCGGCAACCTGAACCTCACCGGCAGCCTCGCATCGGGCGTCACCGTCACGGGCGGCACCTTCGGCGGCTCCGGCACCGTCACCGGCGATGTCGTGGCGAGCAACGGCACGATCATCAGCCAGGGCTCTGTCGGCAGCGCCCCCGGCCTGACCATCAACGGCAATTACACGGCGCAATCCGGCGCCAATACCGCGATCGCCATCGGCACGCCGCTCACCGTCACCGGCACAGCAAAGCTCGCCGGCAACGCGCAGGTGCTGGCGCCACCCGCCTCCTACACGCCGCAGGCAACCGAAATCTTCATCAGGGCCGGCACCATCGCGGGAACATTCACTGCCCAGACCTATGGGGCCGGGGTGTTCTACACTGTGGGCCAGTTCGCCTATGGGCCGACGACCGTCACCGCAACCGTCGCTGCCTCCAATGTCGCCCAGGTCGCCAGCGTGATGCCCGGCGCGACGACGGCCTCGGTCGCCGGCGGCGCCGCGATCCAGAGCGGCCTCGAATACGCAACCTCGACATCCACCGCCGGCTCGGCGCGTTCGGCCGAATTCATCAGGACCGCCGGACAGATCCTCGCCGCGACCACGACCCAGCAGGCCCAGGCCTCCCTCACCAGCGTCTCCGGCGAAGCCTACCCGACGATGCGGACGGTGGGGGCCTCGGCCGAACTGTCGCTGCTGGACACGACCGCGCAGCACATCGCCTTGTCCGGCACGCCCGGCAAGACGACCACCTGGCTGCAATATGTCGGCGATTTCGGCCGCTTCGGCACGAAAGGCTCCGACGGCGTTCGGTTCAGCAGCAATGGCTTCACCGCCGGGTTGGACACCCCAGTCGAAGGCGCCCTCTCGCTGGGCGGCGCGATCAGCCACATCTCCTATTCCGGCTCCCTCTCCGGCGTCGGCGGCCGGGGCAACGACGATGTGAACACCGCCGATCTCTACGCCCGGTATGGTGGCGATACCGGCCCCTACGCCGCCGCACAGCTCGCCTATTCCTGGATCGACGGCCGGGTTCACCGCTCGATCTACACCGCCAGCTCAACCCTCGGCGTGGCCGGCACGATCAGCGACAACATGATCGCCGCTGCCGGCGAGGTCGGCTACAATGTGGACGGGCTCGACCCGTTCCTCTCGATCACCGACATCCGCTATGACAGCGGCGCCACCAGCGAAACCGGCGGCAACGGCTTCGGCCTGCTCATCCGCGGCCAGTCGGCGAATTATGCCTTCGCCACCGCCGGGCTGCGGGCCAATGACGATATCATCGCCATGGGGCGGGTCATCGCGCTGCACGCAACGCTCGCCTGGCGCCACACCATCGACAATGCCCGGTTCATGACCGCCAGCTTCACCGGCACACCGGGCGCGGCCTTCCGCAGCTACGGCCAGGACATGCCCGCGAACGAGGGGATCGTCGGCCTTTCCCTCGCGGGCGACCTCGCCGGCGCCTGGCGCTGGCAGGCCGGCTGGACCGCGACGATCGACGGTCTTGGCCTGGCCTCGAACGCGCTCGACGCCGGCGTCAAGGTCCGGTTCTGACGCCGCCCGCCCGGACGCGTCCCCATCACGGCGCAGATGTGGCGATGGCCTCGCGCTGCCGGCGATAGCGCAGGCAGATATACAAAATCGCGACCCCGACCCCGCCGGTGAGCACGAGTGCCACATCCGGCGTGCCATAACCAAGCCCGCTGGTCTGCACCGGCTTGTCGAACCAGTCGGCGAAGGAGGCCCCCATCGGCCGGGTCATGATATAGGCGGTCCAGAACGCGGCGACCTCGTTCAGGCCGAAGGCGACATACGCAATCCCCGGCAGCGCGAACAGGATGGAAAACAGGATGGCCGAATTCAGGTAGCCCATGCCGAATGTCGCGGCGGTCAGGTCGCCGGCCGCGGTGCCGAGCGCGAAAGTCGCGCTCACGGTCGCCCAGTAGAACGCCTCGCGCCGCGGCGTCACCACGGTATCGATCGAAAGGCTCCGCTCGCTCGCCTTCCACCCCCACAGGATCAGGAGCAGGCTCACCGCGAACAGGCCGGTCGATATCGCATAGGGAACGCCGAGCACGACGTGGATCACATCCGCCACCATGGTCCCGAAAATCGCGACCATGACCACCAGCAGCCAATACACCGCCGGCACATGAAGCCGCGTGGCGAACTGCAGCGCGAGCGCGAGCAGGAAGCCGATCCCGCCGGCAGCGACCGCGAGATACGGATTGGTGTGGAAGACGAGAAAATCCGACGTTGCCTCGCCCATCGCGGTGGAAATGATCTTCGCCACCCAGAACGAAACGGTGATTTCGGGAACCTTGGTCCCGTAATAGCGGTCTTCGTCCAGACGCATGAAGGTTCGTGCAAGTCCCAAGGCACCCAGATCCCTGCTGATTTCGGATCACGCTGGAATGGGCAAGCCGGCTCAGGATCGCAAGGCCCACCACGAAAGCCGGCAATAAACGTCTCGTGAGCGCCGCCGCACCCGGCATGCAAAGCCTTGCCCGGCCGAACTTGTGCGCTCGACCGAAATTTCAGCCGCCTCGATGTCGATGCAACGAATGCTGCAAAATTGATTCATGCCAGATATGCATATTTAAATATAATTTTCATATTCATGTCGTGTAATGGAAATAAATCGACCGGGTGAGCGCCGTTATCGCACGCACCGACGAGTCAAATTGAAAATCCCAGAGCGAAGCCCGGCGCGATCAAACGATGATCGCGTCAGACTGTCTTAATTTTTGCACTTCATAATGACCATGCGCATCATGGACGTCGCCCAGCCTCATCGACTGATCAACCGGTCAGTGTGACTCGCTCCAGCCACCGAAAGGGTGTCCACGTGTCATTGTCCGAGACTGAAACCAGACGTCAGGACGCGCTGGCACGCTACGAGGTCGTGGATACGCCGGCCGAGGAAGGCTTCAACCGCTTCGTCCATATCGCCGCCCAGGCGCTGGGCATGCCGATCGCCCTCGTCTCGTTCATCGCGTCCGACCGGCAATGGGCGAAGGCGCGTCACGGCATCGATCTCGAATGGTCCCTCCGCGAGCATGCCTTCTGCGACCACACGATCCGGTCCGACAGCGTTTTCATCATAAGCGATGCCCGGCAGGACGAGCGCTTCCGCGACAATCCGCTGGTGGTCGGGCCGCCGCATGTCCGCTTCTATGCCGGCGCGCCGATCATCACGGCGGATGGCTACCGCATCGGCGCCATGTGCGTTCTCTCGACCGAGCCGTGCAAGGGCTTCGATGCCGGGAAGCAGCGGCTGCTCTCCGATCTCGCGCAATCTGTGATGACCGAACTCGAATTGCGGCGGGCCCATCGCGAGCAGTCGAAAATCGTGGCCGATCTCGCTTTCTGGAACCGCGTCTCCGACGCCATCGCCTCCTCGCCGGATTTCGACACGGCACTCGATCACACGCTGTCCTACTGCGCCGAGCGGACCGGCGCCGCGCTGTGCTTCCTCACCGCCTACCATCCAACCCAGGGCATGATCGAATACGTCAAGGGGCATCTCGATCCGTTCGGCGGCTTGCGGGGGCTCGACGTTTCAAAATGGTCCGGCGCCTATCCCGTCGGCTATCTCAGCTTCGGCGCCAGCCTCGCCGGGGGTCTCGTCTCCGACAGCGATCCCCTGCGCGAAACCGACCCGGTCCATGATTTCCCGCTGCTGCACGATCTCGTCCGCGCCGGCATCCGGCGGCAGATGGTCTATCCGTTCGATCTCGCCAAACGCCGGTTCGGTCTCGTGCTCGATTTCGAAACGCCCGTCATCGATGACGCGATGGGATGCCTAGTCAGGGAGTTCATCGGCCGGCTGATCCCCTTGCTGATGGGGCGCCTGCGCGAGGATGCGCTGGAAAACGCCAACCGCACCCTGCGCATGATCCATGCCTCGTCCGATGCCTTCGCGCAGGCCGACACGCCCGACGCCCTGTTCACCCTGGCCTGCAAGCTGGCCGTCGATGTCGGCCTCTACGACACGTGCTGGATCGGCCTTGCACAGGACGATGCCGCGCGCTCCATCCGCATCGTCGCCAGCGCCGGACAGGACAGGGATTACGTCAGGCAGCTGCGCCTCTCCTGGGCCGACACGCCGGCAGGCAGGGGACCATCGGGCACATCCATCCGCGAAGGGCGGATCGCCGGCTGGTCCGACATCAGGATCGACCCGCGATACGAACCGTGGCGCGACAAGGCCGCCGCCGCCGGCTTCCGCGCCAGCGTCTCCATCCCCTTTCGCACCGCGGGCAAGCCTGGCATCGGCACGTTCACGCTCTATTCGGCCAACCCGATCGCCTTCGGCGAGGAGGAAAGGCGCCTGCTGGAAGAACTCACCACCAACCTGACCAAGGCGCTGCAGGACATCGCGACGCGGCAGGAGCGCGACGCCGCGCTGATGGCCCGCTCGATGAGCGAACAGCGGATCGAACGGCTCCTCACCGCGAGCGCGACGGTGCTCTACGCGCTCGCCTTCGAGCCCGCGCCGGGGCACGCCACACCCACCGAGATCAGCCGCAACATCCTCGACATGCTGGGCTATGCGCCGGAGGAGATCCACGGGCCGGAATGGTGGCAAAGCCACGTCCATCCCGACGACCTGCCGCAGGCGAGCCTCGGCATCGCCCGCGTTCGCGACGCCGGGCATTACACGCATCGCTACCGGATCAGGCATCGCAACGGCAATTATCGCTGGATCCGCGATGAAATGACGCTGCAACGCGATGCGCAGGGCCAGCCTGCGGGCGTCGCCGGCGTCTGGATCGACATCACCGCGCATCGCACCGCGGAGGAGGAAATCTACCGTCTCGCCCATCTCGATCCGTTGACCGGCCTGCCCAACCGCCGCCTGCTGAACGAGCGCCTCGGCGTCATGCTGAGCGAGGCGCGGCGCACCGGCGCGCGCGGCGCCGTCCTGTTCATCGATCTCGACCGCTTCAAGAAGATCAACGACATGCTCGGCCATACCGCCGGCGATGCGGCGCTGACCGAAGCCGCCCGCCGCCTGCGCCTCGCCATCCGCGCAACCGACACCATCGCCCGCATCGGCGGCGATGAATTCGTCGTGCTGCTCGGCAGCGCCGGCGCCACGATCGAGGACGCGGCGTCGCATGCGACGATGGTCGGCCGCAAGATGATCGACGCGATGACCGGCCAGCCGATCAGCATCGGCGAGCGGGACTATCATCTCGGCGCCAGCATCGGCTTCACCCTGTTTCCAAAGCCGGCGGACACGATCGACACGCTGATCCGCGAGGCCGACACCGCCATGTATCAGGCGAAGGCGGGGAATGGCGATGTCGTGATGTTCCAGCCCGCGATGCACCAGTCGATCATGGTGCGCCACACGATCGAGGACGAGATCCGCGCGGCGCTGAAGACCGGGCAATTCGAGCTCTGGCTCCAGGACCAGGTGGATGACGATGGCATGCCCGTGGCCGCCGAGTCCCTGGCCCGGCTGCGCAAGAGCGATGGCCGGATCGCCAGCCCGGCCGAATTCATCGGCATCGCCGAATCCTCCGGCCTTATCATCCCCCTCGGCCGCTGGCTGCTGCGCGAGGCATGCTCGATCCTCTCCCGGATCGCCCCCGGCAGGCCCGGCTTCGGGCTGTCGGTCAACATCAGCCCGCGGCAATTCCGCGATCCCGCCTTTGTCGGCGACGTCCTCGCCGCGATCGACGATTTCGGCATTCCGCCGGATCGGCTGACGCTCGAAATCACCGAAAACCTGCTCATCAACGACACGCTGGCGATCGGGCAGGTCATGGAAACCCTCGCCGGGCGCGGCATCCGCTTCTCGGTCGACGATTTCGGCACCGGATATTCCAGCCTGCACTATCTGCGCCACCTCCCGATCCATGAAATCAAGATCGATCGCGGCTTCGTCACCCATGTCCCGCACGACATCTCCTCCATCGCGATCGTCGAGGCGATCCTCGCGATGGCGCACCGGCTCGATCTCGATGTCGTCGCCGAAGGCGTGGAGACGGAAGACCACGTCGCCTTCCTCAGGTCGCGCGGGCGCATGCGGATGCAGGGATATTTCTTCGCCGAGCCGATGAACTTCACAAGCTGGCAGGACCGGCACGCCATCACGCGGCGCAGCCTGGTCAGCGAAAGCTGATCCTCCGCCACGCCTGGAGCAACTTCCGATCAGATGATTCCATCCGGATCGGATGACGTGCTCTATCTTGTTGATAATTAGAGCATCTTTATCCGATCAGATGATTCCATCTGGTCGGATGATGCTCTAGCGCCCGCCGGAAGCCGGGGTGACGATGCGCACCGTCGCGGTCATGCCAGCGGCGAGGAACAGGCCCGGCGGCACATGGTCGAGCGTCACATGAACCGGGATCCGCTGCGACAGCCGCACCCATGAATACACCGGATCGACGCGCGGCAGACCGCTGCGCGCGTCCTGCATGTTGGCATCGGCAATCCCGCGCCCGATCCCCTGCACATGGCCATCCAGCACCCGGCCGGGGTCGGACATCAGCTCGATCCGGGCCGGCGCGCCCGGCCTGATCCGGTCGAGCTCGGTCTCCTCGAAATACGCGGTCACCCAGAGTTCGCCGGTATCGACCATCGTGATCACGCCGCTGCCGGCATGGGCATAATCGCCTTCATGGGCGGTGAGATTGGTGATCGTGCCGCTCACCGGCGCGCGGACCACCGTGCGCGCGAGATCGAGCGCGGCCTGCGCAACGCCCGCCTCGTCCGCCTGCACGCGTGCGGCGGCGGCCCGTGCGGCGGCGGCGGCATTGCCCCGCGTCTCCGCCGAAACCGCGATCGAGGGCAGCCGCGCGCGCCGCGCCGCATCTGCCGCCTTCATCCCCGCGATCGCCCGATCGGCGGCGAGTGTTGCCTTCGCCACCGCGAGACGATTGGCGAAATCCGCCGGATCGATCCTGAACAGGACCTGCCCCTTGCGCACGCGTTCATTGTCATGAACCGCAACCGCGACGATCCGGCCCGAAATCTCCGGCGCCACCGTCACGGCGAAGGCGCGGACCCGCGCATCCCGCGTCCAGGGCGTGGCGTCGTAGCGATGCCAGGCGGCGAAGCCGAGCCAGAGCGCAGCGGCAACGACGATGAGCGTCGCGAGGCCGGAAAAGATCGGCCGATAGCGCCGCCCCGGCGCCGCCCCGGGCGAGGTGGGGTGTGGCGAGGTCGGGTGTGGCGAGGTGGGGCGCGGCAGGGCCCGCCCCAAGATGGTGTCGAGCATGTCGTCTCCGGAAATCACAGCTGCCGCATCCCGAGGATGAGTGAAGCGACCGTGCAGACATAGATGGAAAGCATGAACAGCGGCCAGTTCCACACCGCCCGGTCGATCCGCAGGCGGGTCAGCCCGCGGCGGAGGATGTCGGTCAGCAACACCGCGAGCAGCAGCATCGGCACCGCCGGCTCGATCCCGATCCCGAACATCGACATTTCGGCAAGCGCGGGCATCATCTCAGGCGCCATCCCGATGCAGCAGGTCACGGATCGGCACGAGGCCGAGAAAGGCCCCGATCGAGACGAGCACGCCGAAAATCATCGCCATCGCCTCGTTGAGCGCGCCGCCGAGATCGAATGAAAGCGTATTGGCCGGGTCGGCCGCGAGCATGAACGCGAGATTGTAGCCGGTCGCCGGGCCCTGGGTCCGGGAATCGGCAAGGCCGATCCCGCCGAGCATCAGGAAGGGCAGCAGTACGAGCGTCTCCTCGCCGAAGCTCGCGCTGCGCGTGAACAGCGCGAACCGGACGAACAGGCCCAGCAGCGTCCCCAGCAGGAACCCGCGCAACATGCCGAGCGTCGCGGCGACCTTCGATGGATGCGCCGCGAACAGCAGCGCCGCGGCGCCGGACATCAGCACGAAGAACGGCCCGTCCTGCCATTGCGACACATACCAGAACGCGCTGGCCAGCATCACGGCCAGGCCCGCCCGCACGCCGTTGCGCCTGGCCTGGCCCGGCACCGGCGAGGCGGCATGAACCAGCGTCGCCACCCGGTGCCCGTCGAACAAGATCGCCGCGCCGCCCGCGCAGAGAATGCCGAGTGCGACCTCGGCCGTGCGGCTCGCCGCGACGATGAACGCGCCGTTCGGGTCCGCCACACTGCCATAGGACACGATCCCCGAGGTCAGCCAGGTCAGCGCGAGCGCGTAAGACTGATACTGGCGGACCCTGGTGCCGACGAAGGCGCACGCCCCCGCCCACAGCGCCATCGCGAGATCGAACACCAGCGGCCGCTGCGCGAACAACGCGACGATGACGATGCCGGCCGCAGCCCCCACGATCGTGCCGATCATCCGGTAAAACGATTTGACGAAGGCATGGTCGAGCGAGGGAACGCTCACGGTCAGCACCGTCCACGCCGCCCATCGCGGCGTGTCGAGATGCAGCGACATGGCGAGATAGAGTGCCAGCAACGCCGCCGCCGAGGTGCGCAGCGCGAACGCCGCGTCCGATGGCAGGTCGCGCAGCAGATCCGCCGTGGCACCGCGCAGGCTCTGCCCGGCGGATGAGGATTGAAGGGCGCTCATGGTCCATGAGAGGTATTCGCGTCCGCAACCGGGAGTTAGTCCCCGCACCGACTTAGACTTATGCGAAATCAATGCTGAATGGCGCGGCATCCCTCCGGCGAAACCACGGTCCCTCCCGCGTGCGTGGAATCTTTCGCCGCGAACGCACGAACGGGTTTGCTGTCGGTTCGGCCGGCCGGGCCTGCTATCATGCGGTCACCAGATCATCAGGCAAGGAATCAAGGATGACGAACCCCCGGGCACCGGCGCGGCCAGCCTCCTACGACAAGACCATCGGGCTCGTGTTGCAGGGCGGCGGCGCGCTCGGCAGCTACCAGGCCGGCGTGTACGAGGCGCTCGCATCGTCCGACTACCTGCCCGACTGGGTCGCCGGCATTTCCATCGGCGCGATCAACGCGGCGATCATCGCCGGCAACGAACCCGCCAGCCGCACGCGGCGGCTGCGGGAATTCTGGGACGAGATCACCGCCCCCACTTCGTGGTGGCCAATCGGCCTCGCCGGCCCGCTGGAGCAGTGGCAGCAGCGGCTTGGCGCGCTTGCCGCCATCGCCTTCGGCCAGCCGGGTTTCTTCGCCCCGCGCGACGTGCTCGACTGGCTGTCGACCAGGCCGCCCCTCAGCTATTACGAAACCCGCAATCTCAGGCGCACGCTGGAACGGCTGGTCGATTTCGACCGCATCAACACCGCGGGCGAAACGCGGCTCAGCGTCGGCGCGGTCAATATCCGCACCGGCCGGCTGGTCTATTTCGACAGTGCCGAGATCGCCATCCTCCCCGAGCACGTGATGGCGAGCGGCGCGCTGCCGCCGGGCTTCCCGCCCGTGGAGATCGACGGCGAATACTATTGGGATGGCGGCCTCGTCTCCAACACGCCGCTGCAATACGTGCTCGACTATTATCCGCGCCGCAGCCGCCTGACCTTCCAGGTCGACGTGTTCCACGGCTCCGGGATGTTGCCGGACAATCTCGAAGCCGTCGCCGAGCGGCAGAACGACATCCGCTATTCGAGCCGCACGCGGGTGGCGACCGAGATGTTCCAGCTCCGCCACGAGGTCCGCCACGCGATCAACGAGCTGGAAAAGCTGCTGCCGCCCGAAATCCTGAACACCGACCAGGGCCGGCGGCTGCACGCCTTCGGCTGCGTCACCGAGATGGACATCGCCCAGCTCATCTACCGTCCCGCCGCACCGCAGGGTGCGGCGAAGGACTACGAATTCAGCCGCCCCACGATGAACGCCCGCTGGGAGCAGGGGCTGCGGGACGCCACCACCACCCTCGAAGCGGCACCCTGGCTCGCCCCCAAGGCCAGCGAGGTCGGGGTCCGGGTCTTCGATGTCATGCACGACATCCTGGGCGTCCGCCCCGATCGCGGCAAAGGATGATAGAGCATCATCCGATCAGATAGAATCATCTGATCGGATAAAGATGCCCTAATTATCAATATAATAGAGCACGACATCCGATCCATCAGGATCGGAACGTGCTCTAATACAAGAGATGGTGATACAAGAGATGCCGACACAGGGCGGGGGTTGGCGGCGATCCGTCGCATGCGCGGGCATCTCGTCCCGCCCCGCCGCGCAAACGCAGGAGACCACCACATGATGAAAGCCGTCTGGAACGGAACTGTCCTCGCCGAATCCGCGACGACCGAGATCGTCGAAGGCAATCACTATTTCCCGCCCGAGGCGCTGCGGCAGGAATTCTTCCGCCCGAGCGACACCCGCACGACCTGCCCGTGGAAAGGCACCGCGCATTATTATTCGATCGCCGTCGGCGAGCAGACCAACCCCGACGCCGCCTGGTTCTATCCCGAGCCGAAAAGTGCCGCCAGCCGCATCGCCGGCAGGGTGGCGTTCTGGAAGGGCGTGCGGATCGAGGCCGGATAGCCAGCCGCGCGCCCCCTCCAGGCGGGCGGCAGGCTCAGCACTCCGGCAGGTTGACCGCGAGGCCGCCGGTCGAGGTTTCCTTGTATTTCGTGTTCATGTCGATGCCGGTCTGCCGCATCGTCTCGATGCAGTTGTCGAGCGGCATGAAGTGCCGGCCATCGCCGCGCAGCGCCATGCTCGCGGCCGCCACCGCCTTGATCGCGCCCACCCCGTTGCGCTCGATGCAGGGCACCTGCACCAGCCCCTTGGCCGGATCGCAGGTGATCCCGAGATGATGCTCCAGCGCGATCTCGGCCGCGTTCTCGATCTGCGCGTTGGTTCCGCCGAGGGCCGCGCAAAGCCCCGCCGCCGCCATCGCCGCCGCCGAGCCGACCTCGCCCTGGCAGCCCACCTCCGCCCCCGAGATCGAGGCATTGTGCTTGATCAGGCCGCCGATCGCCGCCGCCGTCAGCAGGAAAGTCCTGATGCCCTCCGGCGTCGCGCCGTGGCAATGATCGCGATAATAGCGGATCACCGCCGGCACGACGCCGGCCGCCCCGTTGGTCGGCGAGGTGACGACGCGCCCGCCCGCCGCGTTCTCCTCGTTGACCGCCATGGCGTAGACCGAGATCCAGTCATTCACGACATGCGGCTGCACAGCGTTCAATCCCCTCTCGGCGAGGAGCTGCTGATGGATCGCGCGCGCGCGGCGCCGCACCGACAGGCCGCCCGGCAACACACCCTCCTGCCGCAGCCCGCGCGAGATGCAGTCATCCATCGCCGACCAGATCGCATCGAGCCGCGCATCCAGCGCCTCGCCCACCAGGACGCGCTCATTGGCCCGTTTCATCTCCGCGATGCTCAGGCCCGCTTCCGCCCCCATCGCCAGCATGTCGGCAGCGCGGCCGAACGGATAGGGATAGCCCATCGCCGCCGTCTCGTCCGCGAGCCGGGCGTCGCGCCCGCGCGCGGCGGCAAGCTCCTCGGCGGTCTGCACGAAGCCGCCGCCGATGGAATAATACGTGCGCGACAGCAGCAGCGTTCCATCCGGCGCGCGCGCCTCCAGCACCAGCCCGTTGGCGTGGCCGGGCAGCGGCGGCCCATAGTCGAAGATCAGATCCTCCGCCGGCGCGAAGATCAACGGCGGCAGCCCCGCCGCGCGGATCACTCCCGTGCGCCGCAGCTGCACCTCCTCGCGCTCCGCGCTGTCGGAGTCGATCGTGGCCGGCTGGAAACCGAGCAGCCCGAGGCAGACCGCGCGGTCGGTCGCGTGCCCGCGGCCGGTAAAGGCCAGCGATCCGTGCAGCCGCGCCGTCAGGTGCAGGCTCTCGCGGCGCTCCCGCCCACACGCGCAGCACAACTCCTCCAGAAACCGCGCGGCGGCGACCATCGGCCCGATCGTGTGCGACGATGAAGGGCCAATGCCGATCTTGAAGATATCGAATACCGACAGGAACATACCGGCTCCGGTTCGCAAGGGGGCGGTCAGCCGCCCGAAAGGACGCGTCGTCTACTCGGCCGCGCTGGCGTAACTCTCCGGCGGCGGGCACGAGCAGATCAGGTTTCTGTCGCCATACACATTGTCGACCCGGTTGACCGGCGACCAGTATTTGTCGACCCGGAACGCCCCCGGCGGGAAACAGGCCGCCTCGCGGCTATATGGCCGATCCCAGTCACCGACCAGATCCTCGACCGTGTGCGGCGCCCGCTTCAGCGGGTTGTTCTCCCGGTCGAGCCAGCCCGCGGCGACCGCCTCCGCCTCGGCGGCGATGCCGAGCATCGCGGCGATGAACCGGTCCAGCTCCGCCTTCGGCTCGCTCTCGGTCGGCTCCACCATCAGCGTGCCGGCAACCGGCCAGCTCATCGTCGGCGCATGGAACCCGCTATCGATCAGCCGCTTGGCGACGTCATCCACCGTCACCCCGGCCCGCTCCTTCATCGGCCGCGTATCGAGGATGCACTCATGCGCCACCCACCCCCGCGCTGAGGCGTAGAGAATCGGATAGGCCGATGACAGCCGGCGCGCGATGTAATTGGCGTTGAGGATGGCGACCTTGGTCGCCTGCGTCAGCCCCTCGCCGCCCATCAGCAGGCAATAGGCCCAGGAGATCAGCAGGACCGAGGCCGATCCATACGGTGCGGACGAGACCGCGCCGGCATCCGCCACCAGCGGATCCCCCGGCAGGAACGGCGCCAGATGCGCCTTCACCCCGATCGGCCCCATGCCGGGTCCGCCGCCGCCATGCGGAATGGCGAAGGTCTTGTGCAGGTTCAAATGGCTCACATCGGCGCCGATATCGCCGGGGCGGGACAGCCCGACCATCGCATTCATGTTCGCGCCGTCGAGATAGACCTGCCCGCCATGCTCATGGGTGATCGCGCAGATCTCGCGCACGGTCTCCTCGAACACGCCATGCGTCGAGGGATAGGTGATCATGCAGGCGGCCAGCCGCTCCGCGTGCAGCGCGGCCTTGGCGCGGAAATCGGCGATGTCGATGTCGCCATTCGGCGCGACGCCGACAACCACCACCCGCATTCCCGCCATCTGCGCCGAGGCCGGGTTGGTGCCGTGCGCCGAGGTCGGGATCAGGCAGACATCCCGCCGCTCGTCACCCCGGGCGCGATGATAGGCCTTGATCGTCAGCAGCCCGGCATATTCGCCCTGCGCGCCAGAATTCGGCTGCATCGAGAAGGCGTCATAGCCGGTGATCAGGCACAGCTTCGCCTCCAGATCCGCGATCATCTCCGCATATCCCGCGGTCTGCGCGGCCGGTGCGAAGGGATGGACATCGGCGAAGGCCGGCCAGCTCAGCGCCATCATCTCGGCCGCACCGTTCAGCTTCATGGTGCACGAGCCGAGCGGGATCATCGCGCGGTCGAGTGCGAGGTCGCGATCGGCGAGGCGGCGCATGTAGCGCGTCATCTCCGCCTCGGCGCGGTTCATGTGAAAGATCTGGTGCGTCAGATAGGCCGAGGTCCGCAACAGCCCGTCCGGGAAACGATAGTCATGTGCCAGGTCGTCGTCGCGCCGCTCGATGCCGAAGGCGCGCCAGATCGCCTCGATATGCCCGCTCGTGGTGCGCTCGTCGAAGGCGATGCCGATCGTCCCACTCCCGACCCGGCGCAGGTTGATCCCCTCGGCCTCGGCCGATTTCAGGATCGCGCCCTGCACGGCGCCGACCTCGATGGTGATCGTGTCGAAGAACCGCGCCGGCGCCACCCGGTAGCCGTGCGCCTCCAGCCCCTTCACCAGCCGCACCAGCTTGCGATGGATGCGCTCGGCGATCGCGCGCAGCCCCTCCGGCCCGTGAAACACCGCATACATCGACGCCATGACCGCGAGCAGCGCCTGCGCGGTGCAGACATTCGAGGTCGCGTTCTCGCGGCGGATATGCTGCTCGCGCGTCTGCAACGACAGCCGATACGCCCGGTTGCCGCGCGCATCGATGCTGACGCCGACGATGCGGCCGGGCATGCCGCGCTTCAGCGCGTCGCGCACCGCCATGTAGGCGGCGTGCGGCCCGCCAAATCCCATCGGCACGCCGAAGCGCTGCGCCGAGCCGATGGCGATGTCCGCCCCCATCTCGCCCGGCGGCTTCAGCACGGTGAGCGCGAGCAGATCGGCCGCGACGCAGGCCAGCGCCCCCGCGCCGTGCAGCGCCGTGATCGCCGGCGTGAAGTCGTGAACATCGCCATAGGTGCCGGGATACTGGAACAGCGCGCCGAACACCTGCCCCGGATCGAGATCCGCGAACGGATCGCCGACGATCACCAGCCACCCGAGTGCCGCCGCCCGCGTCTCGATCACGGCGATGGTCTGCGGATGGCAATGATGATCGACGAAGAACGTGGACCCCTTCGCCTTGGCAGCGCGCTGGCACACCGCCATCGCCTCGGCCGCCGCCGTCCCCTCGTCGAGCAGCGAGGCATTGGCGATGTCGAGCGCCGTCAGGTCGCAGATCATCGTCTGGAAGTTCAGCAGCGCCTCCAGCCGGCCTTGCGAAATCTCCGGCTGGTAGGGGGTATAGGCCGTATACCAGGCCGGGTTCTCGAAAATGTTGCGCTGGATCGCCGGCGGCGTGACCGTTCCGTGATAGCCCTGGCCGATCAGCGAGGTCATCACCCGGTTCTTCGCCGCCACCTCGCGAAGCCGGTTGAGCACGCCCTGCTCCGAAAGCGGCTTGCCCCAGTCGAGCGTCGTGCGCAGCCGGATCGCCTCGGGCACGATGTCGTCGATCAGCGCATCGAGACTCTCCGCCCCCACCGCCTCCAGCATCGCCTCCATCTCGCCCGGCGAGGGCCCGATATGGCGGCGATTGGCGAAATCGTAGGGTTCGTAGGGCGTTTCCTGATAGGTCATGGCAGGTTCATCCACCGATAGGGGTGCAGGCAGCCGCGTTGCGCCGGCGCGCGGCATCCGCCCACACCCGGCCAGCCCGATCCTAGAGCACGTTCCGATCCATCAGGATCGGATGTCGTGCTCTCTCTTGTTGATAACGAGAACATCTTAATCCGATCAGATGATTCCATCCGATCAGGTGATACTCTAGCAACGCCACAGCCAATGTGAAGCGATTCCTCACGCCGGGCATCGTGTCAGGCAACACCGCCCGGTCAGATAGCACGACGCGCCATCTCCGGGATCGCCCGCAGCCCCGCCAGCGTCGCCGCGCTGCACGCGATGACATACCAGGCCGGCGACGCGGCATCATGCGTCACGGCGATCAGCCACGTCACGATGAACTGCGCGAACCCGCCGAAAATCGCGACCCCGAGCGCATAGACGAGCGACATCCCGGTCGCCCGCACCTCGATGGGGAAAATCTCCGCCGTGGTGATGATGATGGTCGCCCCGCCGATGGCGTTCAGCGCCCCGAGACCGAGAACCGCCGAGAGCAGCACGCCCGGTGTGGGCACCGCGTTCAGCAACAGGAAGGCAGGATAGATCGCCAGCGCGATCAACACATACGCACTCCCGGCGACAGGCTTGCGCCCGTGGCGATCCGACAGCCAGCCGCCGATGGGCGCGCCAATCAGCGTCACCACGCCCGCCGTTATCCCGGCGAGCAGGCCGGTCGCCGGCGGCATGCCGAGCTGCCGCACCGCATAGGTCGACATGTAGAGCACCACGATCGCATTGGTCGCGGTGCCGCCGATGATCAGCGCGACACCGGCGACGATCTTGCCGAAATGCCGGCTGAACACGAGCGAGAGCGAGCTCACCTCGCGGGTCTTCGGGTCGCTGTCATTCGCGTGCGTCTCCCGCAGGGCGCGCAGCAGCCACAGCCCGATCGGCACGATCAGGATGCCGAGCAGGAAGGGAATCCGCCAGCCCCAGCTCAGCACCGCGGCCGCCGGCAGCGCCGCATGCACCGCGAAGGCGAGCCCCGCGGCGAACAGCACGGCAACGCCCTGGCTCGCGAGCTGCCAGCTGCCGAAGAACCCTCTCTCGTCCGCCGGTGCGTATTCGGCGAGCAGCGTCGTCGATGCGCCAACCTCCCCGCCCGCCGAAAATCCCTGCAGCAGCCGCGCCATCAGGATGACGAACGGCCCCGCGAGCCCGACCTGCCCGTAGGTCGGCGCAAGCCCGATCGCCGCCGTTCCCAGCGCCATCGAGAACAGGGCGACGATCGTCGCGATCTTGCGCCCCCTGCGATCGGCAAAGGCGCCGAACACCACGCCGCCGAGCGGGCGGAGAAAAAACCCGACACCATAGGTCGCGAACGACAGCAGCAGCTGCACCGTCCGGTCATGCGCGGGAAAGAACAGCGCGCCGATCGTGCCGGCGAAGAAACTGTAGACAACGAAATCGTAGAATTCGAGCGCGTTGCCGATCGTGCAGGCCGCGATCAGCCGCGTCCTGCCGGGTTGCTCCAGCGCCATCTCGCCTGCCGTGATTGCGGACATGGATTCCTCCTCGCAAGGCCCCGGAGGCATCCCGGAGACCAGGATTATCGTTGGCCGCAGCCTATCACATATATGGTTGCAAACTGCAATAACATTTTTGCGCCTCGTTGAATTTCTGTCCCGAACAAACAACCTTCATAATTAGTTGCATCAAGCAATGATATTTTCTATCCACTGAAGCGCATCGGGCCACCGGGAAGGAACCCCACGGCTTGCCCGGCGCCCACATGCTGCCGGAGGCGAGCCATGCCCACCCTTCTCGACGACCTGACAACAACATCCGCCGACATCCGCGCCTGGCGCCATCACATCCACCGCCATCCCGAACTCGCCTTCCAGGAGGCCGGCACCGCCGCCTTCATCGCCGGCCTGCTGCGCGACTGGGGATACGACGTCGCCGAAGGCGTGGGCGGAACCGGCATCGTCGCCTCGCTCTCCAGCGGCAGCTCCGGCCGGGCGATCGGCCTGCGCGCCGACATGGACGCACTCCCGATGGATGAGGATACCGACGCCGCTCATCGCAGCCTCGTCCCCGGCGTGTCGCATATGTGCGGCCATGACGGGCATTCCGCGATGCTGCTCGGTGCGGCGCGCCACCTCGCCCGCACGCGGCGGTTCGACGGCACGGTGCGCCTGATCTTCCAGCCGGCCGAGGAAGTCATGGGCGGCGCGCGGGCGATGATGCGCGACGGGCTGTTCGACCGCTTTCCGATGCAGGCGATGTTCGGCCTGCACAACATGCCCGGCCTGCCGCAGGGAAAGCTGTTCTTCACCTCTGGCCCGGTGATGGCCGCGGTGGACAACTGGGAGATCGTCATCACCGGCAAGGGCGGCCACGGCTCGATGCCCGAAGCCACGCGCGACGCCGTGGTGGCTGGTGCGGCGCTGGTGATGGCGCTGCAGACCATTGTCTCGCGCAACATCGCGGCAAAGGAACAGGCCGTCGTCACGGTCGGCGCCTTCCTCGCCGGCGATGCGGGCAACGTCATCGCGCATTCGGCGACACTGCGCCTCAGCATCCGGACCACGACGCCCGAAGCCCGCGTCTTCGTGCTCGACCGCATCCGCGCGATCGCCCGCGCGCAATGCGAAAGCTACCAGGTTTCCTGCGCGATCAGCGAGGGCGAGCCCGGCGCCGTGCTGGTCAACGATCCCGCCGAAACCGCATCCTGCGCCGAGATCGCCCGGCGCGTGGTGGGCGAGGACAACGTCATCACCCCCGGCCCGACCTTCATGGGCAGCGAGGATTTCGCCTTCTTCGCCGAAGCCGTGCCGTGCAGTTACGGCTTCATCGGCAATGGCGACACGCCGATGGTCCACCACCCGAGATATGCGTTCGATGACCGCAACCTCCCCATCGGCGCCGCCTACTGGGCCGCGCTGGCGGAGGCGCATCTCGGCTAGAGCACTTTCCGATCCTTTGGGATCGGATATGGTGCGCCATCATGTCGATGACCCGAGCATCCTTGTCCGATCGGATGATTCGGTATGGATCACGAACGGAGGGGGGGAGCAAAAACGTGGCGCGCCAGAGTTTGACCTACCAGCTTGCGTCGATCTCCGAAGACGCCGTCGGCCTGGCGGACCGGATGTTCAAGCAGCGCTTCGGCATGCATGTCCACGACATCCGCGTCTTGCGCCTGATCGACGACCAGCCGGGCGTGACCTTTACCCAGCTCGCGACGCAAACCAAGATCGAGCGCACCTCGACCTCGCGGATCGTCACCCGCCTGATCAAGGCCGGCTATGTCCGGCGGAAGACCGACGCGCGGGATGCGCGCCAGTTCCAGCTCACCGCAACGGCAAAGGCGCGCGCCCTGCGCGAGCGCGCCGACCCGCTGACCGCCGATATCGAAGCGCTGGTCCTCTCGGTGCTTCCCGCCGCCAAACGCCGGCAGTTCCTCGAAATGCTGGATGCGCTGGCGGGGTGGCTGCAAGCCGATTTCGCCCGCATCCTGGCCGAACGCTACCCCGAGCTCGCATCCCCCGCGCGCAGGGCGCGCCGCGCCAGCAAGAGCGACTGACGCGGCGCCGCGATCGGCCGATCGCCAAAAGATGCCGCCCTCAGCCGATCGCCGAAGGATGCCGCGCCAGCGGCGTCACTTCGATCGTCATGAACGGAAACAGCGGCAGGGTGCTGAGAATGTCGTGCAGCGTGTCGTGGTCCGGCACGTCAAAGACCGAAAAATTGGCATACGCCCCGGCGATGCGCCAGAGATGCCGCCACACGCCATCGCGCTGAAGCTCGATGGCGCGCGCCTTCTCGGCGGCCTTCAGGCGGTCGAACTCGGCCTGCGGCAGGTCGCGCGGCGGGTGGACGTCCATGCGGACATGATAGAGCATCGGTCTGTCTCCTGATCAGGTGCGGGCAAAGCGGGCGAACGCCGCCTCGTCGAGCCGGACGCCGAGGCCGGGTCCGGGCGGCAGCAGAACGTTGAAATCCTCGTAGCGCAGCGGGGTTTCGGCAAGATCGGTGGTGAGGATGCGGGGGCCGAAATGCTCGCAGCCCCATTCCAGCACGGGAAGTGCGGCGAAGGCGTGCAGATGCGCCGCCGCCCCCACCGAGCTTTCGAGCAGGCAACCGCCGTAAAGCCCGATCCCCGCAGCGTCGGCCACGGCGGCGACGCGCTGCAACCCGAGCAGCCCGCCATGCTTGACCAGCTTGAGCGAGACCGCATCCGCCGCCCCGGCCTGGGCCACCGCCAGCATGTCGTGCGGGTCGAACACGCTCTCATCGGCGAGCAGCGGCGGCATGCCGGCCTGCCCGCGCAGCCGCGCCATGCCGGCGAGGTTCCAGGCCGGCAGCGGCTGTTCGGCAAGCCGCAGGCCGAGCGCGTGCAGCGCCGGCAGCCAGCGCCGCGCCATCGTCTCGTCCCAGGCCTGGTTGATGTCGGCGATCAGCTCGGCCCGCCCGTCGAGCGCTGCGGCGATCCGCTGCATCCGCGCGAGATCCGCCTCCGGCGCCTGCGCGCCCAGCTTCACCTTGAAAACACGATGCTCGCGGGCTTCGAGCTTCTGCTCCGCCTCCTCGATCTCCTGACCCGCATCGCCGGAGGCGAGCGTCCACAACACCGGGAAACGGTCGCGCACGATGCCGCCGAGCAGCACGGCCACGGGAACGCCAAGCGTCTGTCCCAGCGCATCGAACAGCGCGGCTTCGATGGCAGCCTTGGCGGCGTTGTTGCGCTTCGCCGCCGCGTCGAGCCGGCCGCGCGCCTGCGCGATCCGGTCGGCCGGATGGCCGAGCAGCGCGGGGGCGAGATAGGCGTCGATATTCGCCTTCATCGCCTCCACGCTCTCCTCGCTCCAGCGCGGCCCGCCGAGGGTCGCGGCCTCGCCGATCCCCTCCACGCCATTGGCCAGCCGCACGCGGACGATCACATAGCTCTGCGCCGAAACCGAGGTCTGCGCCAGCTTGTGCCGGCGGACGGTCGGCACGTCGACGATGGTGGCGCCGATGGCGCGGATCGTCACATCCCGCGCGGCGACGTCGAAGGGAATTGAATCGGGCATGGAAACTCCGGGCTGGGCGGGCGCCGCCGCGAGCGTGCGGCGCCCTGGTGGGTCAGGCCGCTTCGGCGTGGGCGCGCGCAACCTCGACGCCGGGCAGGTCCGCCGCCTCGCGGTTCAGCACGAAGTCGAAGGCGATGGTCGCGAAGGGCTCGTTGAGGCCGCGCGCGTTGATCTCGGCCGGATCGTCGTGATGCACGACCGGCGGGATCAGCCCGTCGCGGGTGGCGAAGGCGAAATCGTCATGCAGGTATTCGTCGCCCTCGATGTTGATCTGCGTGGTCAGCTTGCGGAAGCCCGGCGCGGTGACGAAGAAATGGATATGCGCCGGCCGGCGGCCGTGGCGGCCCATCCGGTCGAGCAGCTGCTGCGTCGGCCCTTCCGGCGGGCAGCCATAGCCGGCCGGCAGGATCGAGCGGAAGCGATAGCGGCCCTCGGCATCGGTCTCGATCCGCCGGCGCAGGTTGTAGCGGCTCTGCGACGGGTCGAACTGCGAGTAGCCGCCCTTGGTGTTGGCATGCCAGACATCGACGATGGCGCCGGCAACCGGCCGCCCCTCGATGTCGCGCACCTGGCCTTCCATGAACAGCACCTCGCCCGCTTCCGGGTCCTGGTCGAGCCGCGCCTCGCCCTTGCAGAGCGGCGCGCCGGGAACCCAGAGCGGCCCCTCGATCGTGCGCGGCGTCCCGCCGGCAAGCCCCGCCGCCTGCTCGCGCGCATCCAGCATCAGGTCGAGAAAATGCTCGATCCCGAGCCCTGCGACCAGCAGCCCGCCCTCGTTCGCCTGGCCGAGCCGGGTGAGATACCCCACCGCGGTCCAGAACTCGCTCGGCGTCACGTCGAATTCCTCGACCGTGCGGCAGATGTCGGCGACGATCCGGCCGACGATGCGCTTCAGCCGCGCATCGCCGCCCGGCTGGTCGAGGCCGGATGCCCGCGCGAGCAGTTCGGTCACATGGGGTGTCTGCATGAGAGAGATGGTCATCGTTTCCTCCTGTGCCGGATCGTTCCGGCGTTGCGGCGGTCCCGGCGCGTGCCGGCCGCCCTCGGTTCAGCCTCGGTTCAGCCTGGATCGCCGCCGGCGACGGGAAGCGTGACGCCGGTGATGTAGGACGCCTCGTCGGAGGCGAGGAACAGGATCGCCGCCGCCTGCTCATCGGCCGTGCCGTAGCGGTGCATCAGGCTCGTCGCCCGCGTCTGCTCGACTACCTGGTCCCACCAGAACCGGCTCTCGGCGCTGGAGGGCGAGGGCTCGGCCGGGTTGCGCGGCACGAGGCGGGGCGGCGCCTCGGTCCCGCCCGGCGCGACGGCATTGACCCGCACGCCGCGCTCGGCGCATTCGAAGGCGAGTGACGTGGTGATCGCATTTACCCCGCCTTTCGCCGCGGCATAGGGCACGCGGTTGATGCCGCGTGTCGCCACCGACGAGACATTGACGATCGCCCCCTGCCGTGCGGCGAGCATCGCCGGCAGCGCTGCGCGGCAGCACCAGAGGGTGGGGAACAGCGAGCGGCGGATTTCCGCCTCGATGCGCGGCGCGTCGTAGCGCTCGTAGGGCATCGCCCAGATCGTGCCGCCGACATTGTTGACCAGCACGTCGATCCGGCCGAATTGCGCGAGCGCGCCCGCCATCGCCGCCTCGGCCCCTTCCCAGCTTTCGAGATCCTCGTGCAGCGCGATGGCGCCGGCGGCACCGGCCGCCTCGTCGCGCACCGAATCGACCAGCGCGGCGCGGTCGACAAGCGCGAGCGCCGCCCCCTCCGCCGCCAGCCGCAGCGCGACCGCGCGGCCAATCCCCTGCGCCGCCCCGGTCACCACCGCGACCTTGCCGGCAAAGCGGCCCGGATGCACCTGGCGGTCCATCTCAGGCCGCCGCCCGCGGCGCCGTTGCGGGCGCAAATTTCTCGTAATGGAAGGCGGCGGGCGCCACCCCGGCGCCGCCGAGCCAGCCGCGCACGGCATCGACCATCGGCGGCGGCCCGCAGAGATAGACATCGACATCGCCGCCATTGAGCCAGTCGGGCTCGACATGTCCGGTGACATAGCCGCGCCGCGGATGCGCGCTCTCCCCGGCGGCGACCACGGTGCGGTAGTGAAAGCCCGGCAGGCGGGCGGCAAACTCATCGAGCCGGTCGCAGCCGACCAGATCCTCGTCGCGGGTCACGCCATAGACGAGGCGGACCGGCTGCGCGCATCCCTCGCCGGCAAGCTGCTCCAGCATGGCGAGAAACGGCGCAAGGCCGGTGCCGCCGGCGAGGAACAGCAGCGGCCGGGCGACATCGCGCAGGTAGAAACTGCCGGACGGCCCGGTGAGCGGCAGAACCACCCCCGGCGTCGCCCCGCGCAGGAACGAGCTCATCCGCCCTTCCTCGATGTTGCGGACCAGAAACGTCGCCCGCGTGCGCCCTGGCGCCGAGGCAAAGGAATAGGCGCGGGTTTCCGCGGTGCCGGGAATCCCGACATTGACATATTGCCCCGGCAGGAAGCCCAGCGGCGCCGCGGTCTCGACGCTGAAGCCGATCGCCGTCGGCGACAGCAGCTCGACGGATGAAAGCGTCGCCTCGATCGTCTGCGGCGCCGTGCGGCAGGCCGCACTGGTGGCGCGAATGTCGATCGCGAGATCCGAGCGCGGCCGCATCTGGCAGGCGAGCGCGAAACCCGCCGCCGCCTCGTCCGCATCGAGCGCCTCCTCGATATACGATCCGGCGTCGAACGCGCCGGACTGCACGCGGCACTTGCAGGTGCCGCAGGCGCCGTCGCGGCAGTCGAGCGGAATGTTGATCCCCTCGCGATAGGCGGCATCGGCCACGGTCTCGCCGGCCCGGCAATCGACGAACCGGGTGACGCCGTCCTCGAAATTCAGCGCGATCCTCGCGGTCATGGCATGGGCTCCGGGTCAGATGTGATAGATGTCGACGACCTGGTGGATGCAGTCGTTCTTGAGCACGACGCGCTTGCGCCGGATCAGCGGCGCCGTGCCGGCGAGGTCGAGCGTGTAGAACGAGGTGCCGAAATAAAGGTCGGTCGTCCGGTAGCGATAACTCAGCGTCAGCCAGTTGAACCGGATCTCGGCGATGTCGCCCTGGCGCGCGATCAGCTCGACATTGCTGATATTGTGCGAGGTGCGCGGCTCGGGCAGGCTGGTCGCGCTGGAGCGGTCGGTGCGGATGCGGAACACCCGGTCCTCCAGCCCGGCGCGGTCGCCGTACCAGATCAGCGAGATCTCGGTCTGCGGATCCTCGGTCAGCCGGTCGTCATCGTCCCAGGCGGGCATCCAGAACTCCGCATCCGGCGCGTAGCAGGCGAGCCAGGCGTCCCACTCCCGGTCATCGAGGCAGCGCGCCTCGTGATGCAGGAAACCGGCGATCCGCTGATGCAGCGCAGCGTCGCTGTCGAGGCAGAGGCTCATGACGCGTCTCCGGTTGCGGCGTCCCGCACGAGGGCGCGGCGCATCGCATCCCGCCAGAAGGCGTGCTGGATCACGAACAGGCCCTCATCCTCGGTGCGCCGCCCGCTCAGACGCGGCGCGATGCCGATCGCCCGCGCCGCCTCGTCCGGCCCCTCGATCCAGTGCGTCGCCCCGCGCGACATGTCGTTCCAGCGCGCGGCGCGGCCCTGATAAGCCATCTGGCAGGAGCGGAACTCCTCAAGATCGTCGGGTGTCGCCATCCCGCTCGCGTTGAAGAAATCCTCGTATTGACGAATCCGCCGCGCCCGCGCCTCCGGCGCCTCGCCCACCGGGGCGATGCAGTAGATCGTCACCTCGGTGCGATCGACCGAGAGCGGGCGGAACTGGCGGATCTGCGAGCCGAACTGGTCCATCAGATAGACGTTCGGATACAGGCAGAGATTGCGTGAACGCTGCACCATCCACTCGGCCCGCGCCGCACCGACGCTTTCGCTCAGCGCCTCGCGCCGGTCCCAGTTCGGCCGGTCCTCGGGGTTTTCCCATTGCGACCACAGCAGCAGATGGCCGTTCTCGAACGAGTAGAACCCGCCGCCCTGGCGCGCCCAGCCGCCGGCGCTCATCGCCCGCACATTGTCGACCCGCGCCTCGGTCTTCCGCCGGCTGGTGGTGGCGGCGTAGTTCCAGTGCACCGCGCTGACATGATAGCCATCCGCGCCGTTCTCGGTCTGGAGCTTCCAGTTGCCGTCATAGACATAGGTCGAGCTGCCGCGCAGCACCTCCAGCCCCTGCGGCGACTGGTCGACGATCAGGTCGATCATCCGCGCCGCATCGCCGAGATGGGCTGCCAGCGGCTGCACGTCCGGGTTCAGGCTGCCGAACAGGAAGCCGCGATAGGACTCGAACCGCGCCACCGGGGTGAGATCGTGCGAGCCCCCGGCGTTGAAGCCCTCGGGATAGCCGGCGTTCTCGGGGTCCTTCACCTTGAGCAGCCGGCCGGTATTGCTGAAGGTCCAGCCATGGAACGGGCAGGTGAAGGTCGATTTGCTGGCCCGCTTGTGCCGGCAGAGCATCGCGCCGCGATGGCTGCACGCGTTGATGAAGGCGCGCAGCTCGCCCTTGCGGTCCCGCGTGATGACGACCGGGGTGCGGCCCATATGCAGCGTCAGATAGTCGTTCGGCTGCGGGATCTGGCTTTCATGGGCAAGATAGATCCAGTTGCCCTCGAAGATGTGCTTCATCTCCAGCTCGAAGATCTCGGGGTCGGTGAAGATGTCGCGGCTGACCCGGAACACTCCGTCCGCCGGCCGGTCATCGAGCGCTGTCTCGATCGCGCGCATCACTCTGTCGTGCATTTCCAGTCCCTCGCTACAGCCGGCGCCCGGATCGTTGTGGCGATACCCGGCAGGTCAGTTTTCTGTTGAGCAAAGGCGTAGACCCGCCTTAACTACGACGTCCAAGACTGAATTGGTCGCTTCAATACCCTGGAGGTATCGATGGAGATGCGGCAGCTGCGCTATTTCGTGGAAGTCGCGCGCGAGCGGAACTTCACCCGCGCCGCAGCACGGCTGAACATCGCCCAGCCGCCGCTGAGCCGGCAGATCCAGCAATTCGAGGACGAGCTCGGCATCGCGCTGATCGAGCGCGGCAGCCGGCCGATCCGCCTCACCGAGGCCGGCAAGCTGGTGTTCGACCAGGCGGTCGACGTGCTCGAACGGATCGACGGCATCCGCAGCATGGCGCAGCGCCTCGCCGAGACCGAGCGGCGCCACCTGCGCGTCGGCTTCGTCGCCTCGACGCTCTATGGCTATTTGCCGGAAGTCATCCGCCGCTTCCGCGAGGCGCGGCCCGGCGTGGTGCTGACGCTGCAGGAACTCACCTCGCTCGAACAGATGGAAGCGCTGCGCGAAGGCCGGATCGAT
The DNA here is from genome assembly GCF_002255515.1 of Acidiphilium sp. 20-67-58. NCBI lineage: Bacteria > Pseudomonadati > Pseudomonadota > Alphaproteobacteria > Acetobacterales > Acidocellaceae > Acidiphilium > Acidiphilium sp. 20-67-58. The sequence goes on from NZ_NCAS01000007.1 coordinate 36,140, forward strand.
GTCGGCTTCGGTCGCATCCCGTTCGAGGATCAGGCCCTCGAACGCCGGTTGCTGCGCAACGAAAACCTCATCGTCGCGGTGCCGCGCTCGGGTCCGCTCAGCCACGGCTCCACCGCCCTCACCCTCGCGCAGCTGCAGGCCGAGCCGCTGATCGTCTATCCCAAGGCGCCGCGGCCGAGCTATGCCGACCAGGTCCTCGCCCTGTTCCGCGATGCCGGGCTGCGCCCCGCCGCCCTGCACGAGGTCCGCGAATTGCAGACAGCGCTCGGCCTCGTCGCGGCGGAGAGCGGGATCTGCATCGTGCCCGCCTGCGTGCAGCACCTGCGGCGCGACAACGTGGCCTATCGCCCGCTGGACGCCCCGGCCGCCGTCTCGCCGATCATCATGAGCACCCGCCGGCACGACCCTTCGTCGGAGGTCGATCTCATCCTCCGCCTGCTCCGCCAGCTCTACCAGGCCAAGGGCATCACCTTCGGCGCCTGAACCGCCGCCCGGTCCGAAAGGATCGGAAACCGCCCAAGGAGAGGCAAGCATGGATTTTCCGATCTTTCCCTTCGCCCCCCGATCGCCGCTCGCCATTCCGGTCGAGGTGCAGCGACTGACGGCGGACAACCCGATCCGCCGGATCCCGCCGCACGGCCACCTGTTCTTCGAACTCATCATGATCACCGACGGCGCCGGGCTGATCATGGTGGACGGCAGCGTCCACACCGCCCTGCCCGGTTGCGTCTTCATGATCGCCCCCGGCATGCCGCACGACGCGAGGGGCCTCGCCACCGCCGCGGGCTGGACCGTGATGTTCACCGCCGCCGGCGCCACCCCCTCGCCGCTGCCCGGCCTCGCGCTGTTCGAGGATGCGCCTGCCGGCCTCGTCTTCGATCCGTTCCGCCGCACTGCCCGCCGGGCCGGCGCGCCGCTGCTCCTCGCGGCGGCCGACATGGCGGCGCTGGTTGCGCTGATCGAGCGGATCGAGACCGAGCTTACCGCCCGTCCCGCGGGATACGACATCGCGGTGCGCGCGGCGCTCAACCTCGCGATGGTGCAGCTCGGCCGCGCCGCCACCGCCCCGCCCACCACACAGCCCACCACACCGGCCGGCGCACCGCCCGATGCAGCCCCCCAGGGCCGCGACCTGCTCGCCCGGGTCTTCGAGGATATCGACCTTCATTTCGCCGCCGACGCATCGCTCGCCGCCGGCGCCCGCCGGCTCGGCATCGCCCCCGCCCACCTGACCACCCGGATCCGCCGCCTTACCGGCAAGACCTATGGCGGCTGGGTGATCGAGCGCCGGATGATCGAGGCGCGGCACCTTCTCGCAACGACGCCGCGCAGCCTCGCCGCGATCGCCACGACGGTCGGTTATCGCGATACCGAAAGCTTCATCCGCCGCTTCCGCGCCCGCCACGGCCTCCCCCCGGCGCAATGGCGGAGCCAGGCGCGCGGCGCGGCGCCAGAGCCCGAGCCAGAGCAGCAGGGGCCGGAGCCGGGGCCGGGGCGGGAATCCGCGCCGTCCGAATCCTGATCCGGCCGCGCGAAAACGAAATCCCGGCCAGCAGAAACCGAAATCCTGTCCTGTCGCGCCCCCGCGTCACCCCTCTAGGCTTGCCGTGCCGGAACAAGCCGGCCGAACAGGGAGCAGAACGCATGACGAGCGTGACAATCGTGTCTCACAGCGGCTACGGCCACACCGCCCGGCTGGCCGGGGCGGTCGCGACGGGGATCGGGGAGGTCGAGGGCGTCGCCCTGTCGCGCATCACCATCGATGCGGACGGCGAGGTTGAGGAGTCCGCCTGGGAGACGCTGGCAACGGCCGATGCCATCCTGTTCGGATCGCCGACCTACATGGGCGGACCGTCCTGGCAGTTCAAGAAATTCGCCGATGCGTCGAGCAAGGTCTGGGCGCGGCAGGGCTGGAAGGACAAGCTGGCCTCGGGCTTTACCAATTCCGCCTCGATGAACGGCGACAAGGCGTCCACCCTCGCCTGGTTCGTCACCTTCGCGATGCAGCACGGCATGGTCTGGGCCGGCACCGGCATGATGCCGGCGAACACGCGGGCGGCGAAGCGCGACGATGCCAACTATCTCGGCGCCTTCACCGGCCTGATGGCCCAGTCCCCGGCCGATGCCGGCCCGGACGAAGCGCCGCCACAAGGCGACCTGCATACCGCCGCCCTGTTCGGCCGGCGCATCGCCGGTCTCGCGCGCCGGAGCGGCCGGTCATGACGGCCCCATCCGGCCGGATCACCATTCACGTCCGCGGCCCCGTGCGGGTGCACGATTATCAGGCGCCGCCGGACGGGCTGCTGGTGCATTCGGTGATCGTCGAGGGCCCGACCCGGCTGGTGCTGTTCGACGCCCAGTTCCTGCTCGCCCCGGCGGCCGAACTCGCCGACTATATCGCCAGCCTCGGCAAGCCGCTCGAGCGGATCATCATCTCCCACGGCCACCCCGACCACTGGTCGGGTCTCGAGGTGATCGCGCAGCGCTTCCCCGGCGTTCCCATCGCGGCGCTGCCGGCGGTGCGCGACGAGATCGCCGCCAACGGCCAGGCGATCATGACGGCGCGGCGGGCGATTTTCGGCCCGCGCGTCGCCGCTGGCCCGGTCGTGCCGACCCTGTCGCTCGCCCCCGGCGCGCTGGAGATCGACGGCGTCCGCTATTTGCTGGAAGCGCATGAGGAAGCGGAATCCCGCCACCAGCTCGTCGCCACCCTCCCCGACCAGGGGATGCTGCTGGCGTTCGACCTCGTCTTTCCCGCCGATGTGCACGCCTTCACCGTCGCCGGCCATTTCGATCACTGGATCGCGGTGCTGGACGACCTCGCGACCCGCCCCTTCGAGACGCTGCTGGTCGGGCATGGCGGCCCGGCCCGCCGCGCCGATATCGCCGCGACGATCGCCTATCTGCGCACCGCGCGAGACATCCACGCAAGCTCGACCACCCCGGATGACTATGCCGCGCGGCTGAAAGCCGCATTCCCGCATCTGTCGGAAAGCGGATGGGTCGATTTCGCCAGCCTGATGCTCTACGGCGTCATCAATCCCTGAACGGCCGCCTGCCCCTGGGATCCACCCGCGCATTTCAGGGGCAGATGCCACGGATCGCCAAGCGCCCTGGTTATCACTACGATCGGGACCGCGGCGCAGATCCCACACCCCCGCTCGCCGGCAGCAAACGCCCGCCAAGGCGCCCAAACGGCACCGCGAAACAAAAACGAGCTACAATATTTTGGAGCATTAAATCTAATTTCGAGCATCTCCGAATATTTTTACATATTGAAACATATTTCTATTGTTAAATAATTGTTTACCGAACTTGCCGTAATAAAACGTCGAATTTTAAAGCGATAACCATCAGGCCAGGGTGAACATCTGTGACGTTCGATCTCCTTCGCATCCTCGAAAAAAATTATATTTTAAATGCAATTTCGGATGCCTTCTGCTTCATCAGCTTCGCCCCTGACGGCACGATCATCGATGCCAATGAACGCTTTCTCGAACACACCGGCTACAGCCTTGGCGAGCTTGTCGGCAGTCATCACCGTCTCCTCGTCCCCCCGGCCGAGCGTGACAGCGCCGCCTATGGCGAATTCTGGCAAGACATGCGCGCCGGCACCTTCCGCTCCGGCGAATTTCGCCGCATCGGCAAGGGCGGCGCCGATGTCTGGCTCCGCGCCTCCTATGTTCCCGTGCGCAACCGAAAGGGTGCGGTAGTCAAGATCGTCAAGCTCGCGCTCGATGTCACCGCCGAGAAGCAGGCGGCCGCCGCCAATGAAAGCCTGCTCGCCGCCATCGGCCGCGCCCAGTCGGTCATCGCTTTCGCGCCGGACAGCACGATTCTCGACGCCAACGAGAATTTCCTCCGCGTGATGGGCTATGCGCGCGAAGAGATCATCGGCCGCAAGCACGCCATGTTCGCACCCCAAGGCGTTGCCGCGACCCCCGCCTACGCGAGCTTCTGGGAGAAGCTGCGCGCCGGCGAGTTCTACACCGGCGATATCGAACGCATCGGCAAGGGCGGCCGACCCGTCTGGTTCCAGGCCACGTACAACCCGGTCCTCGATGCCGCGGGTCGGGTGGTGAAAGTGGTCAAGGTCGCGGTCGACCTGACCGACAGAATGGCGGATGTGGGCCGGGTCGGCGCGGCGCTCGCGCGCATCGCCCAGGGCGATCTCACTGCCGCGGTCGATCGCAGGCTGATCCCCTCGCTCGACCAGTTGCGCGTCGATTTCAACGTCACCGCCGGACACCTGTCCGAAAGCATCGCCGGCGTCCGCCAGAGCACCGACGAAATCAATCTCGGCGTCTCCGAAATCGCGACCGCCGCCGAATATCTCGCCCGCCGCACCGAGCAGCAGGCCGCGACGCTGGAAGAAACCGCCGCCGTGCTCGACAGCCTGACCACCGGCCTCGGCAAGACCGCCGCAACCGCCGCCCGCGCCGCCAGCGCGGTCGATGCGACGACCGACGCCGCCCGAAAATCCCACGCCGTGGTCAGCGAGGCAGTGTCAGCGATGAACCGGATCGAGGCCTCCTCGCGCGAGATCGACCAGATCATCGGCCTGATCGACGAGGTCGCGTTCCAGACCAACCTGCTCGCGCTGAATGCCGGGGTCGAGGCCGCTCGCGCCGGCGATGCCGGGCGCGGCTTCGCCGTCGTCGCCACCGAGGTCCGCGCTCTTGCCCAGCGCTCGGCGGAGGCGGCGAAATCGATCAAGCAACTCATCGCCCGCTCGTCCGAACAGGTCGGGGCCGGCGTGCGCCTCGTCGGCGAAACCGGCGCCGCACTCGGCACCATTCTCGGCCATGTCACCGACCTGCACGGCCTCGTGGGCGAAATGGCCGCCGCCGCCGCCGAGCAATCCGGCAGCCTTGCCGAAATCAACACCGCGACCAACCAGATGAACGTGGCGGTGCAGCAGAACGCCGCGATGGTCGAGCAGACCTCCGCTGCCACCCACTCCCTGCACGAGGAAATCGGCCGCCTCGCCGGCCGCGTCGCCGGTTTCCGAACCGCAGGGCCCGCGGCGCACACCCCGCCAGCCGCCGATCCCCCGCCGCGATCCCCCGCGCGCCGGCCGGGTCCTGCTCACGCTCCCGCCCCCGCTTACGCCGTGGCGAGATAGGCCCGCCAGCCACCGAACCCGGTAATCTCCCGCGCCCCGTCCAGCGCCGCTGGCTCGCAGAGAAAGCCGGGGGCTTGCCGCCCATCCGCCAGCCTCACCTGGCCGATGACCATCGGCCCCGGCACCCCCGCCACGAACCGCCCGAACCCCTCCGGCGTGAGCGACCACCGTTCCACCACGATGCCCTCCCCCGCGAAGCCCGGCGCCCGCACCAGCCCCGGCTTCGCCGGTGCGGTTGCCAGCGCATAAAGCCGGTAGTCCGGCGCCGTGCGCGTGGTCTCCTCCAGCCGCGCGCCCAGCGCGGTCAGCTCATGGTTCAACGCCATGCCCGAGAGATGCGCGCCGGCAACGACGATCGGAATGCGCTCCTCCGCCGGCATCTCCAGCCTCTCCGGCGCTCCCTGCCGCGACACCCCGCATCCGGGCGAGCCTTCGCGGTGCAGCGCATCGCCCAGCGCCAGCAAGGCAGCGTCACTGAAGGCCGGGCCGATGAGCGACACACCGAACGGCAACCCGTCCGCCCGGAACCCGGCCGGCACCGCAACCGCGGCCATGTCCAGCAGGTTGACGAAATTGGTATAGCGCCCGAGCGCCGCGTTCCGCGCGATCGGCGCCTCCAGCATCGCCGCCACGGTGAAAATCTCCGGCGCGGTCGGCAGCAGCAGCGCGTCCACCTTCGCGAGTTCCGCCCCGGCCTGCCGCCGCAGCGCCATCAGCCGCGCCTGCGCGTCGAACAGATCGGCCGCGTCGAACCCGCGCGCCCGCTCCAGGATCGCCCGCACCGCCGGATCGAACGCCTCCGGCGATCGCGCGAAGAAGCCCCGCAGCGCCGCCAGCCGCTCGGCCACGAACGCATCCTCGTAAAGCAGCGAGGCCGCGGCGCGGAACGGTGCGTCGTCGATCTCCACCAGCGTCCAGCCGAGCCCCTCGGCCACGGCGCAGCTTCGCTCATAGAGCGCCGCATACCCCGCCTCGTTGCCGCCGATCCGTTCCTCCGCCTTCAGGATGCCGACGCGCGGCCGCGCCGGCAGCGCCACCATCGCCGGCGCCCGCGAAAACGGGTCCGCCGCATCCATCCCCTGCGCCGCCGCCAGCACTGTCGCCGCATCCGAGGCCGCATTCGCGAAAATCGACACGCAGTCGAGGCTGCGGCACGCCGGCACCACACCGCTCGCCGGCAGCAATCCCCGCGTCGGCTTCAGCCCCACCAGGTTGTTGAACGAAGCCGGCACCCGCCCCGATCCCGCCGTATCGGTCCCGAGCGCAAACACCGCGAGCCCCGCAGCCACCGCGACCGCCGAACCAGAGGACGACCCACCTGAAATATACCGCTCATCGAACACGCAGCGCGGCGCGCCATGGGGGGAGCGCGTGCCGTTCAGCCCGGTGGCGAACTGGTCGAGATTGGTCTTGCCGATCGGCACCGCCCCCGCCGCCCGCAGCCGCGCGACCACCGTCGCGTCCCGCCCCGGCGCATAGGCGAAATCCGGGCATCCCGCCGTGGTCGGCAGCCCGGCGACGTCGATATTGTCCTTCACCGCGAAGGGCAGCCCGGCAAGCGGCAGCGACGGGTCCGCCGCCATCGCCTCCCCCCGCACGGCCGCGCGCGGCCGCAGCGCGATGAACACCGCCGGATCGTGATACGCCTCGATCCGGTCATAGATCGCATCGACCACATCCCCCGGCGTGAACGCCCCGGCGGCGAAGCCCGCGCGCAGCGTCGCGATATCGAGCAATCCGAGCTTCATGCCACATCCTCCAGCGCGATCACGGCGAGCCGTTGCCCGGCCCGCACCACCTGTCCGGGCGCGGTCTCGATCGCGGCGAGAACCCCCGCCGCCGGCGCCGTCACCCGCACCTCCATCTTCATCGATTCGACGATGATCACCGCCTCCCCGGCGGCGACACGCTCGCCCGGCCCACGCAGCACCTGCCACACGCTGCCCGGCACCGGGGCGGGCAGGGCGCGCATCCCCGCCGCCAGCACCGTCTCCGCCACCGGCGGCGGCAGCTCCTCGGCCGGCACCGCGTCCAGCCCCTTCGCCCGCCAGGCCTCGCGCTCGGCGGCGAAGGCCGTCCCCTGCCGCGCCCGGAAGGCGGCGATGCTGTCCGCCTCCGCCGCCATCAGCGCCTGCTGGGCCGCGAGCGAGAATGTCGTCTCCTCGATCCGCAGCGGATAGCGCCCGTGCGGAAACGCCGCGCGCGCCTCGGCCAGGTCCTGCGCATCCACCTGGTAGAACCGCAGCACGTCGAAATGCCGCAGCAGCCAGGGTGTGTCGCCGAACGGCACCCGCCCGCCGGCATGGCTGTTCCACATCTGCACAGTGCGGCCGAACAGCTGGTAGCCACCCGGCCCCTCCATGCCATAGACGCAGAGATAAGCCCCGCCGATCCCCACCGCGTTCTCCGGCGTCCAGGTCCGCGCCGGGTTGTATTTGGTCGTCACCAGCCGGTGCCGCGGGTCGATCGGGGTGGCCACCGGCGCGCCGAGATACACATCGCCCAGCCCCATCACCAGATAATCGGCGTCGAACACGATCCGCCGCACCTCGTCCTCGGATTCGAGGCCGTTGATCCGCCGGATGAACTCCACATTGTCCGGGCACCAGGGCGCGTCCGGCCGCACCGTCTCCTGATATTTCCGCATCGCCAGCATCACCTGCCCGTCCTTCCAGGACAGCGGCAGATGCACGATGCGCGAGGGCACCGTCATCGTCGCAGGATCCGGCAGGTCCGGCTCGATCGCGCGGATCGCCTCCAGCAGCACCGAGGCCCGCACCGCATCCGGGTCGAAATGCACCTGCAACGAGCGAATTCCCGGCGTGAGATCGACGATCCCCTTCAGCCCCGCCTGAAGCAGCGCTGCCTGCAACGCATGCGCCCGCAGCCGCAGCGCGAAATCCAGCGTCATCGCGCCGAACTCGACCAGCAGGTTCGCATCCCCCTGCCGCCGCACGACCATCGTCTCCGAGCGGTGCAGCACCGCAGGGTCGGCGTCGGCGCGGGTGAAATGCACCACATCCCCCGGCCGCAACTGCCCGAGCTTCCACAAATCCTCCGCTGCCACCACGCCGGGGCAGACGAACCCGCCGAGCGAGGGGCCATCCGGCCCGAGCAGGATCGGCATGTCTCCGGTGAAGTCCACCGCCCCCACCGCATAGGGCACGTCATGGATGTTGGAAGGATGCAGCCCCGCCTCGCCGCCATCCGCCCGCGCCCATTCCGGCTTCGGCCCGACCAGCCGCACCCCGGTCCGTGCCGAGTTGTGATGCACCTCGTAGGAGGCCGAGAACAGGGCCGCGATATCCGCCTCGGTGAAGAAATCCGGCGCGCCGTGCGGCCCGTAGCGCAGCGCGATTTCCCAGCGATCGGTCAGTTCCGCCGCCGCCGGCGCCGCCGCAGCACCGCGCGCCAGCCCCTCGAAATGCAGGACATCCCCCGTATTCAGGCAGCCGGTGCCATGCCCGCCGAAGCCGCCCAGCGCGAAGGTCGCGGTCGAGCCCAGGAATTCCGCCGCCATGAACCCGCCGCCCACGGCGAGATAGCAGCGCTGCCCCGGCCCCTCGATCGCCCCCAGCGCCAGGACCTGCCCCGCCCGCACCGCGACCACCGCGTCATGCGGCACCCTCGCGCCATCGAGCGTCGCCACCATCCGCGCCCCGGCAAGCGCGATCTCGGCATCGCTGCGGAAGCGCAGCACCGGCCCGGTCAGCGTGCATTCCAGCACCGCCGCCCCCGGCGGATTGCCGAGCAGCGCATTCGCCCGCGCCGCACTCCGCGCATCCATCGGCCCGCTCGGCGGAATCCCCACCTCCCAGGCGCCAAGCCTCCCCGGCAGGCTCTGCAACGAGGATTGCGCCCCCGGCTCGATCACCGCGATCCCCTCGCCCGGCCACTCCAGCAATCCCAGCGTCCCCGTTGTCATGGTCCCGGCGCGGAAATCCGCATTGTCGAGCGCCGCCAGCAGATAGGCGCGATTGGTCTCGATCCCGGTCACCGCCGTCGCCGCCAGTGCCTCCCGCAGCGCCGCGATCGCCGCCTCCCGCGTCTCCCCGCGCCCGATCAGCTTCGCCAGCATCGGATCGTAGAACGGCGTCACCTCGCTCCCCGGCGCGATCCACCCGTCCACCCGCACGCCGGCGCCATAGCGCAGCGCGGTGATCCGCCCGGTCGAGGGCCGAAACCCTTCCGCCGGGTCCTCCGCATAGAGCCGCGCCTGCACCGCCGCCCCGCGCGGGCGCAGCCCCGCCGGCAGCACGAACCCGCCGGCGGCGGCGCGGACCATCCATTCCACGAGGTCGATGCCGAACACCTCCTCGGTCACCCCGTGCTCGACCTGCAACCGCGTGTTCACCTCCAGAAAGTAGAATCTTTCCGCCACCGCATCGTAGATGAACTCCACCGTTCCGGCCGAGAGATACCGCACCGACCGCGCCAGCCCGCACGCCGCCGCCTCCATCGCCGCCAGCACCGGCGCGGGAATTCCCGGTGGCGGCGTCTCCTCGACGACTTTCTGGTTGCGTCGCTGCAACGAGCAATCGCGCGCCCCGAGCGCCACCACCCCGCCCGCGCCATCGCCGAAAATCTGTACCTCGACATGCCGCGCCGCGGTGACGAATTTTTCCAGATACAGCGCCGCCTCGCCGAAATTCGCCTGCGCCAGCCGGCTGATCCCGGCGAAGCGCGCCCGCAGCTCCGCCTCGTCGGCGCAGGGCGCCATGCCGATCCCGCCGCCGCCCGCAGTGCTCTTCAGCATCACCGGATAGCCGATTTCTGCCGCCGCTGCCGCCGCCGCCTCCACCGAGCCGAGCAGCCCCGAACCCGGCAGCAGCGGAACCCCGGCGGCCAGCGCCAGCTCCCGCGCCGTGTGCTTCAGCCCGAAGGCGCGCATCTGCTCCGGGCGCGGCCCGATGAACACGATCCCCGCATCCGCCAGCGCCTCGGCGAAATCCGCCCGCTCGGCGAGAAACCCGTAGCCAGGATGCACCGCTTCCGCCCCGCTGGCGCGGCACGCGGCGACGATCGCCCCGACATCGAGATAGCTCTCCGCCGCCGCATCCCCCGCCAGCGCCACCGCGTGATCCGCTGCCAGCACAGGCGGCGTGAACCGGTCCGCGGGCGAATGCACCGCGACCGTTTCAATCCCCAACCGCGTCAGCGTCCGGCCGATCCGCGCCAGAATCGCGCCCCGGTTGGCGATCAGGATTTTCGAAAACAGGGCCTCCCGCCTCATGGTTCCCACACCACGCAGCGGATCGGCGTTGGCCGGAACCCGTTGCACGGGTTGTTCACCTGCGGGCAGTTCGAAATCAGCACCAACAGATCCATCTCCGCCCGCAGCTCGACATACCCGCCCGGCGCCGACACCCCGTCATCCACGGTCAGCTCCCCATCCGGCCGGATCGGCACGTTCATGAAGAAATTCACGTTTGACACGAGATCGCGCTTGTCCATCCCGTATTTCGCAAGCTCGGTCAGGAAGTTCTCCCGGCACGCATGCATGAACCGCGTCGCCTGGCCGAACCGCACGGTGTTGCTCTCGCACGAGCACGCCCCCGCACTGGTATCGTGAAACCCGCAGGTATCGGCAACGATCGTCGCCATCGCCCGCCCCTCGTTCGAGCGCAGCACCGACCCGGTCGAAAGGTCATACCGCCCGCCCGCCCGCGCCTGTGCGGCCAGCGTGTCCTGCGCCGAATAGCGCTCGCCCGGATCGGCGGCGTTGTAGAACAGCGCATCCACCGCCTGCTGGCTTTCCAGGTCGATGATCCGCAGCACCTGCCCTGCCTTCAGCGTGGCCGAGAACGGCGCGCGCGCCGGCACCACGACATCGAGGATCGCCGCGTCGAAATGGTGTTCCATCATGCCCTCACGCGAAATAGCGGTCATTGTTCTCGAAGCCGCGCGCGGCTTCCTCCGTCGCGCACCGGCAGGGATCATCCGCACCCGGCGGTGCTGCGCGATACCGGACGATCCCGATCTCCCCGGTTGCCTCCTGCAATGTCGCCAATGGATGCGGCGTGTTTGACAGCGCGACCAGCAGATTCATCTCCGCCCGCAACGTCACGAACGCCCCCGGTGGCGGCGCGCCGACCAGCGCCGGAAGCCCCGCCGCATCCACCCGCATCTTCGCAAACAGCGTCAGGCACGGCCCGACATCCCGCCGCCCGAGACCGAACTTCGCCGCAGCACTGCGCAGGTTGTCGCGGCCGTTCCGCGCCCCGCCCGCCGTCTGCGGCGTCGATGGCCCGAGGATCGGGTCATGCCCCGCCCCGCTATCCGCGATCACCGCGGCCATCACCCGCCCCATGTCGGAAAACAGCACCCGTCCGCCGCCGATCAGCGTCGTCCATTGCAGCTTCGCCGTGTCCCCGGCATTGAACCGTTCCGAAACATCGTCGGCATTCCACAGGAAAACCGAAGCCCCCGGCGTGCCGTGCGGGTTCTCGACATGCAGCGCCTCGCCCCGCCGCAGCCGGAGTGCCACGTACCACCCCGGCGGAATCACCTCCCGCGCGATCACGTCGCCAGCGCCGATCGCCGGCTTCACGCCGAAATCCGGCATCGCGCCCGCCTTCGCCCGGGCCCCCGCCTGCAACGCCTCGTAGCGCGCGCGATACTGCGCGGGCGTCATCGTATCGAGATGATCCATCATTCCCTCACATGATGTTAGCGAGGCCGTCCTCGCGGGCGATCGTTCCGGCCGTGGGGTCGTCCCCCGGCCCGTTGCGCGGCGTCCGACGCCGCACGGGAATGTCATGGGTGATCCGCGCGCCCCGCGCCGGATCGTCCGGCTCCGGCCGCTCGAACACCAGCACCCGCGTGCCCAGCCGGAACGCCTCGCTGATATCGTGCGTCACCATCACCACCGTCATCCGCGTCTCCTCCCAGAGGCGGCGCATCAGCCCGTGAATATCCGCCCGCGTGCCGGGATCGAGCGCGCTGAACGGCTCATCCAGCAGCAGCACGCGCGGCTTCAGGATCAGCGCCTGCGCCAGCGCCAGCCGCTGCTGCATCCCGCCCGACAGCTGCGCCGGATAGAGCGATGCCGCATGCGCAAGCCCGACCTCCTCCAGCAGCGCGCGCGCCTGCACCTCCGCCCGCCGCCGTGCCGCGCCGAACAGCCGCCCGAGCAGCGGCGCCGCCGCGATCTCCAGCGGCAGCACCACGTTGCCGAGCACGCTCAGATGCGGAAACACCGAATAGCGCTGGAACACCACGCCCCGATCCGCCATCGGCTCGCCCGGCAGTGGTGCCCCCGCCAGCCGGATCGAACCGTGGCTCGGCGTCTCCTCGCTCATCAGCATGCGCAGGAACGTCGTCTTGCCGCACCCGGTCGGCCCGACGATCGTCACGAAGCTTCCCTCTGCGATCCGCAGGTTGATCCGCTCCAGCACGATCCGCCCGCCATAGACCTGGCCGACATCGCGCACCTCGATCAGGCTTGTCCCGCTCACGAGCGCGCCGCCCCGGCGAACCACGGGAACGCCCTGGCCTGCAAAAGCCGCAGCGCCGCATCCGAGATCACCGCCAGCAGCGTGATCCACACGACATAGGGAATGATGATGTCCATCGCGAAATAGCGCCGCACCAGGAAAATCCGGTAGCCGAGCCCGTCCTGTGCCGCGATCGCCTCGGCCGAGATCAGATACAGCCAGGCCGGCCCGAGCGAGAGCCGCAGGCTGTCGATGAGTCGCGGCAGCATCTGCGGCACCACCACCCGGAGCGCGATCTGCCAGGACGACGCCCCCAGCGTCTGCGCCTTGATCAACTGCGCGCGCGGCAGTTCCTCCACCCGCAGCACGAGGTCGCGCACGATATAGGGCGCCGTGCCGATCACGATCAGCGCCACCTTCGCCGTCTCGCCGATCCCGGCGATGATGAACAGGATCGGCAGCACCGCGAGCGGCGGCACCATCGAGAAGGCGGTGATGAAAGGCAGCAGCAGCTTGCGAAGATACGGCACCATGCCGACGAGAATGCCTGATGCGAAGCTGATCGCGGTGGCGATCGCGAGCCCGGACAAGATCCGCCGCAGGCTCGCCAGCGTATCGGCGAGCAGCGGATACTGCCCGGTCGCCATGTCGCGGGTGAGCGCCATCTCCCGCATCCCGGAAGCCATCTGCGCCAGCGTCGGCAGCACCTTGTCGGATGGATTGACCTCGTGCTGCATCGTCGAGGCGACGACATAGCCGAGCCCGACCAGCACGAACGGCAGCAGCATCAGCACGCGCCCGCTGCCGGGCCTGGGATGACGGTTGATGACGCGCATCGCCCGGCTCAGAGCGTCTTCGCCGCCGCCATCCGCATGAAATCCGACGTGTAGCGAAACTTGACGTTCTTCTTGTCGCCAAGGATCTTTCCATCCGGAAACGCGATCCCCACCACGTTGGGCGAGGTCGCCCCCTGGCCCATCAGCCCGTGGCTGAACAGGAAGGTGCGCACATATTCCATCGTCTTCACCAGCTCCGCCGAGCCGGTGAACGATGCCGCCCCGGCCGGATCGGCGAAGAGATGCGTGGTCTTGAGCTGCGCCTCGAACCCCTTGAGATCGGTGCCCGAAAGCTTCGCCATCGCCATCCGCGCTGCCTTGCCCTCGGCAGTGTCCGACAGCATGATCCCCAGCGTTTCATACCACGCCCCGGTCAGCGCCTTGGCGAATTCCGGATGCGCCTTCAGCACGTCGGTCCGCACGATGCACAGGTCGAGAATCTCGCCCGGAATCTGCGCCGAGGTGAACACCTCGTGCGCATCGGCGTTCTTCATGATCTCCTGCACGATCGGATTCCACGTCACCACCGCGGTCACCGCCTTCGTCATCCAGGCTGCCGCCATGTCAGCGTCGGAGGTGTTGACGATCCGCACATCCCGCTCGCTCATGTGGTGCTTTTCCAGCCCCCGGTCGAACAGGTATTGCGACACCGAATACTGAACGAGGTTCACCTTCTGCCCCTTCAGGTCGGTGAACTTCATCTTGTCCTTGAGAATCACGGCATCGTTGCCGTTGGAGTAATCCCCGGTGATAATCGAGGTCGAATCCACCCCGCCCACCGCCGGCACCGCCAGCGTGTCCATGTTGGTGATCGTCAGCGCGTCGAACGCGCCGGCGGTATACTGGTTGATCGAGGTCGGATAATCCGCGACCTCGATCACCTCGATCTCGATCCCGTACTTGTCCGCCCATTTCTTCACGATCCCCTTGTCCGCCGCCCAGGGCCAGGGCATCCAGCCGACATAGATCGTCCAGGCCAGCTTGAATTTTTTCGGCCCTCCGGCTCGCGCCACCGGCAGGCCCGGCAGCACCGCCGCCGTGGCTGCCGCCGTCGCCGCCCCGGCGCCCGCCTTGATGAATTGCTTGCGTGTCAGCATCGGTTTTCTCCTCACCGTCGATCGCATCGATCGGCGCGAGGGGGCGAACGGAGAAACCGATGCGCACCCACGCACCAAAGTCTCTCCCGGGCTTTTGTCCCGCCGTGGACCGCGCGGATGTCTCCCGCGCGGCTGAAGCTCTCGGACCAGCGCCGGATTTTCGATCCGGCCGGAACCCTAGCTCGGTTTCTGCTCCTGCAACTGGCGTGCCAACGTAGGGGCCATCGCGGCAATGCCGTCGGCAGACGCAACTCCCGACGCACCCTCGGCGCCCATACGCCTCATTTGAGTATAAAATAGACTATAATAGACTATCTTATAATCAGATAGATTATATTTTATTCTCTATCGTTTTACAAAGCTGAAAATACGTGCATTTTTCGGGCAAAAAGGGCAGGCCGCGTGATGGCACAAAGTTTGCGATGCTCACGGCGCATGTCGGGAGTACGCCATGAAGTCGCGCATTTTTCGCTATCCGGACGGCATCCTGCCGAATCTCTTCGCCCTGGCCTATGCCGTGCTGGGCTGGCTGGCCGGGATCGTCCTGATCGCCGCCGCCCCGCCGCAAGGCAAGATCTGCGGAATCCTGCTGATCGCCCATGCGCTGGCGATCGGCGCCTATCTCATTCACGAATGCCAGCACGGCACGATCTTCGCGACCGCGCGCGCCAATGACCGCCTCGGCGCCGCACTTGCCTGGATGTCGGGGGCGTGCATCGCGCCCTATGCCGGGCTGAAGGAAAAGCACCTCCGCCACCATGCCGATCGGATGGACGTCGTCAGTTTCGACTATCGGGCGGAACTGGCTGCCGGCCCGGCCTGGTTGCGCCGCGCCGTGCTCGCACTGGAATGGGCCTATGTCCCCGCCGTCGAGCTTCTCATGCGCGCCTTCATGGTCCGCAGCCGGTGGCGCGCCGGCCCGGCGGCACGCCGCGCGCTGGCGGGCGTGCTCGCGCTGCGCCTCGCCGCCTTCGCCGGCCTCGCCGCGGTCTCGCCCTGGGCCGTGCCCTGCTACGCGATTGCCTACTGCATCTTCCTCCATATCCTGCGGTTCCAGGATGCGTTCCAGCACACGTTCGATCTCTACCACACGGCCGATTACGCGCCCGCGCCGCACGATCCGGTGCGCGACCGCGCCTATGAACAGGCCAACACCTATTCCGATGTCGTCAGCGCCGATCATCCGCTGCTGAACCTGCTTGTTCTCAACTTCGCCTATCACAACGCGCATCATGCCCGCCCGGCCGAACCCTGGTACCGGCTGGCGCGGCTGCACCTCAACCTCTTCGCCGATGACAGGGCCCAGGTCCTGCCGGTGCGCGCACTCCTCGCCAGCTATCATCGCCATCGCGTCACCCGTGTCCTCGCGCCGGATTGCGGCTTGGTGGCGCCGGAGGGCGACCGGGCCGGATCCTTCATCGGCGCCGTCGGCGTCTCCTTCCTCACCGCCGCATGAGCGCGCGCGCCGCCCTGCTGATCATCGACATGCAGCGCGATTTCTGTATGGCCGGCGGCTATGCCGATCGCGCCGGGCTCGACATCGCGCGCCTTGCCGGGCCGATCGCCCCCATCGCGCGCCTCGCCACGGCGTTTCGCGCGGCCGGTCTGCCGGTCATCTACACCCGCGAGGGCCATCGCCCCGATCTTGCCGATTGCGCGCCGGCCAAGCAGGCGCGCGCCCGCGCGGCGGGAGCGCCGATCGGCTCGCGCGGTCCGCTCGGCCGCGCCCTGATCCGCGGCGAATACGGGCATGACATCGTCGACGATCTCGCCCCGCACCTTGATGACATCATCGTCGACAAGCCGGGCTATTCCGCCTTTCACGCGACCGATCTCGATCACACGCTGCGTGCGCTCGGCATCGGGCGCCTCGTGCTGAGCGGTGTGACGACGGAGGTCTGCGTCCACTCCACGCTGCGTTCCGCGATCGATCGCGGCTATGACTGCGTGACCGTCGCCGATGCCACCGCCTGCGACGATCCCGCCCTGCACGCCGCCGTTCTCGGCCTGATCGCCAACGAATGCGGCATATTCGGAAGTGTCGCCGATACCGACACGGTCTGCGCCATGGTCTGCGCGAAGGTGCCCGCATGACATCCGTCCGCACCTTCCGCCCGCTGCTCACCGGCACCTACAGCTACGACAAGTCGATCTCGACGCGCGGCCGCGGCGCCGGCACGCTGATCGAAGCGCCGATCCTCGCCTACCTGATCGAGACCACGCAGGGCCGCATCCTCTACGATGTCGGCTGCGACTACCGCAAGATCGACGATCCGGCACTGCGCGCGCGCTTCTACGGCGACCTGCCGTTCCCACCCCCCGCCATGCCGGACGATCACCGCCTGCCCGCCCGCCTCGGCGCCCTCGGCCTCGACCCGCGCGACATCGACCTAGTCTTTCTCGGCCACCTGCATTTCGATCATGCCGGCGGGCTGCACGATTTTCCCCACGCCGAGATCCATGTCCATGAGGACGAACTCGCCGGCGCCGCCGAGCCCGGCGCGCGCGGCTATTTCCCCGACGATTTCGCCGGCGCCTGGCGCTGGCGCCCCCGCCGCGGCGAATACGATCTCGCCCCCGGCGTCACCGCGATCGAGACGCCGGGTCACACGGCAGGGCATATGTCGATGCTGGTCGAGCTGCCGAAGGGCGCGCCGATCCTGCTCTGCGGCGATGCCGCCGATCTCGTCGAAAATCTCGACGAGGAAATAGCCCCCGGCCTGTGCTGGCAGGAGAACGAGGCGATGGCGGTGGCTTCGATCCGCGCGCTGAAATCCCGCGCCTGCGGCTGCGGTGCGACCCTCTGGCCGAATCACGACCTCGCCTTCTTCCGCGACCATGACTGCTTTCCGGGATTTTTCGAATGAGCGAGCGCATGGAAGCCGGCACCAAGGTGCGGCCCGCCCGCCTCGCGACCGGATCGCCGCACCCCAGCATCTGGCAGATCCGCACCAGGCTCGACCGGGGGCGCTATCTCACCCTCGCCACATCGAGCTTCGCCGCCCTGCTCATGGCCTGGTGGGCCATCACCGCCAGCGGCGCGGTCAACCCGATGTTCCTGCCCTCGCCCGCCGGCGTGATCGACGCGCTGGTGGCATGGTATCGCGACGGCACGCTGCTCGACGATATCGGCATCTCGCTCTGGCGCGTGTCCGCCGGCTTCGCGCTCTCGGCGGTGATGGCGGTGCCGCTCGGGCTCTATGTCGGCGCCTACCAGCCGGTGCGCGCGCTGTTCGAGCCGATCATGGAATTCGCGCGCTATCTGCCCGCCGTCGCCTTCGTGCCCCTGGTGCTGCTCTGGTTCGGCCTCGGCGAGACCGCGAAGATCATGCTGATCTGGATCGGCACCTTCTTCCAGATGGTGCTGATGATCGCCGAGGATGCGAGCCGCGTGCCGATGGCGCAGATCGAGGCGGCGCGCACGCTCGGCGCCAGCAACCACGAAATCCTCAACCTCGTCCTGCTGCGCTCGGCGCTGCCGGCGATGTTCGACACGCTGCGGATGACGCTCGGCTTCGCCTGGACCTATCTCGTCGTCGC
The DNA here is from genome assembly GCF_002255515.1 of Acidiphilium sp. 20-67-58. Classification (NCBI taxonomy): domain Bacteria; kingdom Pseudomonadati; phylum Pseudomonadota; class Alphaproteobacteria; order Acetobacterales; family Acidocellaceae; genus Acidiphilium; species Acidiphilium sp. 20-67-58. The sequence continues at coordinate 54,174 of NZ_NCAS01000007.1, forward strand.
CGAGCTGATCGCCGCGAATTCCGGCCTCGGCTTCGCGATCCTGCGCGCCCAGCGCTTCATGCAGACCGACCGGATTTTCGTCGGCATCATCCTGATCGGGCTGATCGGCCTGGTCACCGACCAGGCGGTGCGGCGTTTGCAAAAGCGCCTGTTCCCGTGGCGCGCATGACCGCGTCCGTCGTTCTCCAGGGTGTCACCAAGGTCTTCCCCGGCGGGTTCGCCGCGCTCTCGCCGATCGACCTCGCGATCGACCCGGGCAGCTTCGTCGCCATCGTCGGCGCCTCCGGCTGCGGCAAGTCGACGCTGCTGCGCATCATCGCCGGGCTCGAGTCCCGCAGTGCCGGGCGCGTCCTCGTCGATGGCGCGCCGGTCGAAGGTCCGGGCCGCGACCGGACGATGGTGTTCCAGGATTACAGCCTCTACCCCTGGCTCACGGTGATGCAGAACATCCGCTTCTGCCGCGCGCTGCGGGCGCACCGCAGCGAGGATGGCCGCCACGCGGAGGCCGAGGCCGAGCGCCGCAGCGTGGCACTCCTCAACCTGATGGGCCTCGCCCGCGTCGAACACGCCTGGCCGAGCCAGCTCTCGGGCGGCATGCGCCAGCGCGTCGCCATCGCCCGCGCGCTGATGGCGAAACCCCAGGTCCTGCTGATGGACGAACCCTTCGGCGCGCTCGACGCGCAAACCCGCGAGGTCATGCACGATCTCATCCTGCACGTGAAATCCGCCGAGAAGCGCACCATCATCTTCGTCACCCACGATGTCGAGGAGGCGGTCTACCTCGCCGACCGCGTCATCGTCCTCGCACCGCATCCCGGCCGGATCGACACGATCGAGACCATCCCCTTCGCCGCCCGCACGCGCGACCTGCGGCTCGACCCGCACTTCCTCGCCCTGCGCCAGCGCATCACCGAACGCATCCGCGCCACCGCCGGCATGGGCGGCGACCCCGACGGGCTCAGCGCCCTCGCCGCACCGGTCGCATGAAGCGGGATATCCCACAACAAAAGGAGGCTCTCTTGAAACGGATCTTCAGCCGTCTGCTCCTCGCATCCGCGATCGGCGTTGCAAGTGCCGCACCGCTCACCCCCGCCCGCGCCGCCGGCACCACGGTCAGCTTCGGCCTCAGCTCGTGGATCGGCTTCGCCCCGCTCTTCGTCGCCTCGGCGAAGCACTTCTTCGGCGACTACCCGATCCGCTTCGTCCACATGGACAGCGGGATCAACGCCGCCCTGATCTCCGGCGCGATCGATACCGCCGACATCTCGATGAACGAGGCGATCAACGACCGGGTGAAGGGCTTCCCGGTCAAGATCGTCATGCCGATCGACTATTCCGCCGGCGCTGACGCGATCGTGGCGAAGGATACGGTCAGGACCGTGGCCGACCTGCGCGGCAAGACCGTTCCGCTCGACACCGCCTCCTATTCCGAACTCCTGCTCTCCCATGCGCTGCACGGCGCGAAGCTCTCGCTCGCCGACGTGAAGCAGACCGACATGCCGGCCTCGGACATCCCCGCCGCCCTGCTCGGCGGCCATGCCGAAGCCGGGGTGACCTGGGCGCCGAACATCTCGATGATCACGGCGCACAAAGGCTTCCACGTGCTCTACACCTCGGCCGACGCACCCGGCCTGATCACCGACAATTTCGCGGCCAGGACCAGCTTCCTCAAGGCGCATCCCGGCGCGATGCCGGCGATCATCAAGGGATTCCTCGAAGGCTCGGCCTATATCCGGACCCACCCCGCCGCCTCCTACCGCATCATCGGCAAGGCGCTCGGCATCTCCCCGGCGGAGGCGAAGTCGCAATATGCAGGGGTGGTCAACCCCTCGCTGCGGCAGATGAAAGCCATGATGACCGGCGCGGGAGGCGAGACGATCATCCCCTACAAGCAGAACATCGCGATGGTGCGCGCGCTGATGATATCGCAGAAGCAGCTCGCCCCGTCGCAGACCATCGCCTGGGCCAGCCTGCTCGATCCGGCCTATGTCAGCGCCATGAAATAACCCGCGGCGCAGCTTCACCTCGAACGACCTCGCGCACGCGGTCGGCCCCAGGCCGGCCGCGTTTGTGCACCGCCGCCGGCATCCTGCCGCCGGGACAGTCATCCGGTATCGGCGCCCCAGGCGCCGCATGTTATTCGATCTGTCGAGCCATACCACGAAACCCCGGTTCTTAACTGCGAGGCGCTTCACTGCCAGATGCTTCACCGTATGGCTTTCTGCATGCGACGAAGCTACTGTCCCGACAGCTCGGGTTTTTCGCTGTTAGAGCACGACATCCGCCCGGATGATGCCCTCATCAGAGACTCCCTGAAACCTTGGGCCAATTTTCAACAATGATTCCGTGCGGTGCATTGTGGAACAAAATCGATCGCGTCGTGCAGCGGTATACGCTGCCTGGGGCCAGAAATTTGTCGAGGAAGCGGTGGTCAGTGCCAGGACGGCGCGTCGGTTCGGATTGGACCGAATCCTGATTACCAGCCCAGATTCTTCAAGGTTTCTCGATTGCGAAGATTTTACCGAAATCATCTATCACGATTTCAAATTGCAAGGACAATTGGCAAAAACCGAAATTTTTGCACTTCTCCCGGATTGCTACTCGAGTTTTGTATTCCTCGACACCGATACGCAAATCTTATTGGATATCAGCCAGGCATTCGAACGAGCCGAGCAGCATGGCATCGCTGCCGCGCAGGCCGCACATTATTCACTTGAGCATTTTTGGGGATTTGGATCGCATCTGGACAAAATCGGCTTCAGATCCAACGAATTATTACAGTATAATACCGGCGTGATATTCTTTTCCAGGCAACCAAAAGCGTGGCAGGTTCTGGAAAAATGGCACGAACTTTGTACCGAGGTGAAGGATGACGTCTCAGCCTGGGGCGATCAGCCATATCTGACGCTCGCAATGGAGTTGCTTCAGTTCAACCCGTACACGCTGTCGATCGCCTACAATTACAGGAATTTCGGCGAAATTGTCAGCGGGAAGATACGCATCTGGCATAGCCGGATCGCTCCTCCGGCGGATGTGAATACATTTGCCGATCCGTGGCCACCGCGACGGTTCAGAGACAGTCAGCGATTGGGTGTATAGAGCATCGCCCGATCAGATAGAGTCATCTGACCGGGCAACGATGCCTCGGCCTCAACCCGGCGCGATGCCGGCGATCATCAAGGGATTCCTCGAAGGCTCGCCCTATATCCGGCCCCATCCCACTGCCTCCTGCCGCATCATCGGCAAGGCGCTCGGCATCTCCCCGGCGGACGCGAAGGCGCGATATGCCGGGGTGGGCAACCCCTCGCTGCGGCGGATCATAGCCATGATGACCGGCGCGGGAGGCGAGACGATCATCCCCTCCAAGCAGAACATCGCGATGGTGCGCGCGCTGATGATATCGCAGAAGCAGCTCGCCCCGTCGCTGCGCATCGCCTGGGCCAGCCTGGTCGGTCCGGCCTATGTCAACCCGCTGAGATAACGCGGGGCGCCGCCGCGCCATTGATGACTCCCCCCACGCGGTCGGCCCCATACCGGCCGCGTTTTTGCGTCGCCGGATTGCGGTCGCACAGACGTCCGCCGACCGCGACTCTCGATCCCGCTGCGGCTCGGGGCCGATGGCAGAAGTATAAATTTTAAGAATGATGCCGGATGTATCCACATAAACAGAATGAATATTAATACAAAACATATTCTTCGATATCGAAATAAAAACTTTTTTGATTTTAACAATCACAAAATTGTATAGTTTATAAAATATTAACAAAATAATCAGCAAAACATTTTTGCGTTGAAGAATAATTAAATTCACGATTTAGTCTTGAAAATAAAAAATTTATATTGATTTAGAACGATCATACCGATACGAAATCATCCAAAGAAACGAACTCTGATAAACCTTAAGGAAAGAAACGACTATGTCTGTCCATATCGGTCAAAACGACAAAATTCATACCCGAAATGAGTTATCTTTTACAATTATCTACACGCATAATACAAATAATGATCAGATAATTCAACAATTAAATGGTCTTAACATAAATTTTTTACCGTACGAAGATGATTATTTTGACGACCATATTTTCATAAGCGACCCTTCAGAAATGTATATATTTTACATGAAGGATCTTGATATCGGCCTCCTGTCGCGAATTGTCGAAGTCAAGAGAATGACCGCCAAGCCGATTGTCGTCATATCCGACGAACATGACAGTACGTTGGAGGTTTCAGTTCTTAGACTCGGCGCCGATGATTACTGGAGTGCCATCAATTCAAAAGAAATATTCCGGATCAGGACCGAGAAATTTCTACAGCAATTCAGGAGAAAATATTACCAAGCATTTTCCCGGAGCGGAGCAATAATTCGAAAAAGCCAAACACTAAATGCAGACAAAAAGTGGCATGATTTCTTTACACCCTACGAATTTCTTGCACTCACAACGCTTATCGAAAACCAGGGTGAAATCATTCCTCGAGATGAGCTGTCTCTCCTTGTGAGAGGGCGAACCTCGACCAACAACGAAGCCTCGCGCGACCGCTCTGCCGACAACCTGCTGTCGCGGATCCGCAGCAAGCTGAAGCGGCTCGGCGTCTACAAGAACGACATCAAATGCTTCAACGGCGTCGGCTATGCGTTCATCGGCGACAGGGACGAACTCGTGACCGCGCTTGACGCCCGGTTCGCGGACAGCACCTCCCCGACGCCGGACAGCGGCGCCGCACGCCCCTGAGGAGATGCCCCGCAAGGCCGGGTCCACGCCCGGCCTGCGGCACCCTTTCATCAATCTTTCCCGCGAAGTCCACAAAGCTGTCATGCGATTCGTCTAGACGACTCCCAAACTCAACGGGAGAACATGACCATGGCGACCAGTTTTTCCTCGCTCGACGAGGAGCGCTTCAAGTCGTTCCACTGGCGGGCGATCGTGACAACCGGCCTCGGCGTCTTCTGCGACGGGTACGATCTCTCCTCGATCGGCATCGTCCTGCCGCTGGTGCTCGGCTCGTTCGGAATCGCGAAAATGGGCGGGCTCGAAGCCGCCATGCTCGCCGCCTCCGCCCTGGTGGGAGCGGCGGTCGGCGCGCTGATCTTCGGCCTGCTCGGCCAGAACGGCCGCAAGCGCTTCTATGGTCTCGACGTGCTGCTGATGGGCGTCATGGCCGTGGCCCAGGCCTTCGCCCCCGACCTCACCTGGCTGATCGCGATCCGCTTCGTGCTCGGCATCGGCATCGGCGCCGACTACGTTCTCTCGCCGACCATCATGGCCGAACACGCCAACCGCGCCGATCGCGGCCGCTCCATCGGCGTCGGCTTCGCGGTGATGTGGCCGCTTGGCGCCTTCGTCGCCGGCCTGCTCAACCTGCTGCTCGCCGGGCTCGGCGTGTCGCACGACCTGCAATGGCGCCTCGTTCTCGCCGCCGGCGCGATCCCGGCCTTTTCGGTGCTCTATCTGCGCCGCGCGATGCCGGAAACCGCCCGCTACCTCGCCCGCCTCGCCGCCGACCCGGGCGCTGCGGTCGATGTCATCCGCCAGATCAGCGGGCAGACCGTCCGCGCCCCCAAGGCGGACAGCCGCCCCTTCGGCCAGGTCTTCGCCGCCCATGCGCAGGTGATCCTCTCGGCCGCCCTGCTCTGGCTGGTGTTCGACATCGTGATCTATTCCGGCATCCTGTTCGGCCCCTCGCTGATCGCCAAGAGCCTGGGCATGGGACCGATCGAGTTCAGCCTGGTGATGCAGGCGGTGTTCGGCATCCCGAGCGCGCTGTTCTACGCCTTCCGCGTTCTCGACCGGGTCGGCCGCAAGCCGCTGCAAGTCTGGGGCTTCGTCGGCGCCGCGGCCATGCTGGTGCTGTTCGCCGTGCTGAAGCAGAACCTCGCCACGCTGCCGCTGCTCGGCCTGATCGTCTACGGGCTCTACACGGTCGCGATCAACGGTCCGGCAACGGTAAGCGGCGCCGGCATCCTCGGCGTCGAACTCAGCCCGACCCGGGTGCGCACCTTCGGCCAGGCGATCACCGTCATCGGCGGGCGCACCGGCGCGTCGATCAGCGCCTTCCTGTTCCCGCTGCTGTTCACCCGCTTGGGCGAGGTCGGCGTGATCGCCCTGCTCGCGATCGTCTCCCTCCTCGGCGCGGTCCTCACCCGGATTCTGGTGCCGGAAACCGCCGGCATCTCCCTCGAAGAGATCAACAACGACGATCTCGACGCGGTGGCGACCCCGCAAACCGCCTGACCCATCGGGGCGCGCCGGAATTCCACCGGCGCGCCTTTTCCGAAGCCTGAAACTCATATAGACATCTATACCATGAATGCACCACAACCCGCGCGCGCCGCCTGGCTCGGCCTCCTCGCCCGCTCCCCGCGCGGCGCGATCGAGGCCCGCCTCGCCGATGCCCCCGCCTTGCCCGGCTTCGTCCGGCTGCGCGGGCCGGAGATCGGCATGTCGATGGTGCGCGGCCGCGCCGGCGGCGGTGGCGCCGCCTTCAATCTCGGCGAAATGACGATCGCCCGCTGCTCGATCCGCGACGAGGACGGGTTCGTCGGCCATGGCTACGTCGCCGGGCGGGACGGCGATCTGGCGGAGCTGATCGCCCGGCTCGACGCCGCATTGCAAAATGCCGCGCGTCACCCGGCGCTGCACGCGGCGCTGCTCGCCCCTCTCGCCGCGGACGAGGCAACCCGCCGCGCGGCGGACGAGGCCAGGGCAGCCGGCACCGAAGTCCGCTTCTTCACCCTGGCGACGATGCGATGAGGCCGCGATGAACACCCTCACCCCCGGCTTCGCCTCGCCGCTCGACGCCCAGGCCTGTTTCCGCGCCCTGCTCACCGCGTTCGGCGATCCCGGCCGGGCCATCACCCTCGCCGATGGCCTCGCCCCACCGGCCGGCCTGTCCATCGCGGCGGCTGCGGTGCTGCTGACACTGGCCGACGCCACGACGACACTCGCCGCCGACCTGCCGGCGCCCGCATTGCACTGGCTCGGCTTTCACACCGGCGCCCCCTTCACCACCCCGGAAGCGGCCGAATTCTGCCTCGCCGGCAGCGCGCCGCCGCTCGCCAGCCTCCGCCAGGGCAGCGAAACCGCGCCGGAACACGGAGCAACCCTCATTCTCGACCTGCCGGATCTCGACACCGGGCGGCGCTGCCGCCTCAGCGGCCCCGGCCTCGCCGCCCCGCGCGAGACGACCCTGCCGCTGCCCGCCGCCTTTCTCGCCGACTGGGCCGAACAGCGCCTTCAGGCGCCGCGCGGCGTCGATGTGCTGCTCTGCGCCGGCCGCCGGCTGCTCGCCCTGCCGCGCAGCCTCGCCATCGAGGCCGCCTAGCATGTATGTCGCGGTCAAGGGCGGCGAGCGGGCGATCGACGCCGCCCATCGCTGGATGGCGGAAGAGCGGCGCGGCGATCCGGCGCTGCCCCAGATCACCACAGCGCAGATCGCCGCCCAGCTCGGCCGCGCGGTTGACCGGGTGATGGCGGAGGGCGCGCTTTACGACCGCGAACTTGCCGCACGGGCGATCCGCCAGGCCCAGGGCGACCTGATCGAGGCCGCGTTCCTGCTGCGGGCCAGCCGCGCGACCCTGCCGCGCCTCGTCGACTCCGAGCCGGTCGATACCGGGGCGATGCGCGCGAAACGGCGGATTTCGGAGGTGTTCAAGGATCTGCCCGGCGGCCAGCGCCTTGGCCCGACCATGGACTACACCCACCGCCTGCTCGACCCGGACGCCGCCGACCCCGCCGCCGGCCAATTCGCCCCGCCAGAGGCCACGCCCGAGGCCACACCCGAGGCGCAAGCAACGCCCACGTCCCTGCCGCGGGTGATGGCGATGCTCGGCGCCGATGCGTTGATCGAGCCGGATGGCGACACGTTGATCCAGCCGGACGGCAATCCGGCGGCGCCGCCGCCGGCGGACCTGACGATGGCGCCGCTCGGCTTCCCCGCCCCGCGCGCGCTGCGGCTGCAAGCCCTCGCGCGCGGCGACGAGGGCTTCCTGCTCGCGCTCGGCTATTCCACCCAGCGCGGTTATGGCAACAACCATCCCTTCGTCGGCGAGCTGCGGATGGGCGAGGTGGCGGTCAGCCTCGTCCCGCCCGAACTCGGCTTCGCGATCGAGATCGGCGAGATCACGCTGACCGAATGCGAAATGGTCAACCAGTTCGCCGGCAGCCGCAGCGTGCCGGCGCAATTCACCCGCGGCTACGGTCTCTGCTTCGGCCATGCCGACCGCAAGGCGATCTCGATGGCGCTGGTCGACCGGGCGATGCGCGCCGCCGAACTGGGCGAAGACGTCTCCGCCCCGGCGCAGCAGGTCGAGTTCGTGCTCTCGCATTGCGACAATATCGAGGCGACCGGCTTCGTCGAGCATCTCAAGCTGCCGCACCATGTCGACTTCCAGAGCGAGCTGGAAACCATCCGCGCCCTGCGCGCCATCGCGGGAGACGACGATGCAGCTCTATAATTTCGCCTATCTCGACGAGCACACCAAGCGGATGATCCGCCGCGCCATCCTCAAGGCGGTGGCGATCCCGGGCCACCAGATCCCCTTCGCCAGCCGCGAGATGCCGCTGCCCTATGGCTGGGGCACCGGCGGCATCCAGGTCACCGCCGCGATCCTCGGCCCCGACGACGTGCTGAAAGTGATCGACCAGGGTGCCGACGACACCACCAACGCCGTCTCGATCCGCCGCTTCTTCGCCCGCACCAGCGCCGTCCGCACCACCACCCGCACGCAAGAGGCCACGGTGATCCAGACCCGGCACCGGATTCCCGAAACCGCCCTGCGCGCCGGGCAGATTATCGTGTATCAGGTGCCGATCCCCGAGCCGCTCTACCGCCTCACCCCCTCGCGCGCCGATGCGGCCCGGATGCACGCCCTGGCCGATTACGGCGCCATGCATGTGCGGCTCTACGAGGATATCGCGCGGCACGGCCGGGTCGCCCTCGCCTACGACTATCCGGTGATGGTCAATGGCCGCTACCTGATGTCGCCCTCGCCGATCCCCGCCTACGACAATCCGAAACTGCACATGAACCCCGCCCTGCAACTCTTCGGCGCCGGGCGCGAGAAGCGCATCTACGCCCTGCCGCCCTATACCGACGTCCGCCCGCTCGATTTCGACGACCACCCGTTCGACCCGCACCGCGCCGATGCCGCCTGCGATCTCTGCGGCGCCGCGGACACCTATCTCGACGAGCTGATCGCCGATGACAGCGGACGCCGCCGCTTCATCTGCTCGGATACCGACAGCTGCGAAACCCGCCGCGAGGGGGGCGGCGCATGACGCTGATGGCCGCCGAGCGGATCACCAGGCGCTTCGGCGCGGTGGCGGCGCTGGAGGATGTCTCGCTCGCGATCGCGCGGCGCGAGATCGTCGCCATCGTCGGCGAGAGCGGCTCGGGCAAGTCCACCCTGCTCAACGTCATGAGCGGGCGGCTCGCGCCGGATTCCGGCAGCGTCAGCTACGACAGCGGCGCCGGCCTCGCGCCGATCGGCGCCGGCGGCGAGGCCGCGCTGCTCGACCTACAACGCCGGCGCTGGGGCTTCGTCGCCCAGGAGCCGCGCCTTGCCCTGCGGATGAACGTCTCGGCCGGCGGCAATATCGGCGAGCGGCTGATGGTCGCCGGGGCGCGCAATTACGGCGCCATCCGCGCCGCCGCCAGCCGCTGGCTCGAAACCGTCGAGATCGATCCCGCCCGGATCGACGAGCTGCCGCGCGGCTTCTCCGGCGGCATGCTCCAGCGCCTGCAGATCGCCGCCACCCTCGTCACCGAGCCCGAGCTGGTGTTCATGGACGAGCCGACCGGCGGGCTCGACGTCTCGGTGCAGGCCCGCATCCTCGATCTCGTGCGCGGGCTGGTGCGCCGGCTCGGCGTCGCCGTGCTGATCGTCACCCACGATATCGGCGTCGCGCGGCTGCTGGCCGACCGCATCGTGGTGATGCGCCGGGGCCGCATCGTCGAAACCGGCCTCGCCGACCAGGTGCTGGACGATCCGCAGCACGAATACACCCAGCTCCTCGTCGCCTCGGTGCTGCCGGCATGATCGCGCTCGAAGCCAGCGGCATCGCCAAGAGCTTCGTGCTGCACCTGCAGCGCGGCGTCCGCCTCGGCGTGCTGCGCGATGCGGCCCTCACCCTGCGCGCCGGCGAATGCGTCGCCCTCACCGGCCCCTCCGGCGCGGGAAAATCGACGCTGCTGCGCGCCCTCTACGGCAATTACCGGACCGATGCCGGCTCGATCCGGGTGCGCCATCGCGGCGCCATGGTCGAGCTGGCCGGCGCTCCCGCCGCGCACGTGATCGAGATCCGCCGCGAGACGATCGGCCATGTCTCGCAGTTCCTCCGCGCCATGCCCCGGGTTCCCGCGCGCGACATCGTCGCCGCCCCCCTGCTCGAACGCGGGATGGACGAGGCGGCGGCGCGGGCGCGGGCCGAGGCGATGCTCGACGCTCTCGGCATTCCCCCGGCGCTGCACAATCTGCCGCCGGTCACGTTTTCCGGCGGCGAGCAGCAGCGGGTCAATCTCGCCCGCGGCTTCGCCGGCGACTGGCCGATCCTGCTGCTCGACGAGCCGACCGCCTCGCTCGATGCCGCCAATCGTGACCGCGTGATCGCGCTGATGCGCGCCGCACGGTCTCGCGGCGCGGCGCTGCTCGGGATATTCCATGACAAGCTCGTGCGCGACGCGATCGCCGATGCCGAGCTGCGTCTCGAACCGCTGAAGGAACAAGCATGACCCGCCTCGGCAACGCCCGCCTCGTCCTCGACAACGAGATCCGCCCCGGCGGCGTCGTCTTCGCCGGCGGCCTGATCGGCGAGATCGGCGAGATCGGCGCGGGCGGCGATGGCCTCGATCTCGAGGGCGATTATCTCATCCCCGGCATCATCGACCTGCACACCGACAATCTCGAACGCCAGACCCAGCCGCGCGCCAATGCCCGCTGGCCCTCGCGCTCGGCCCTCGTCGCGCACGACGCGCAATGCATCGCCGCCGGCATCACCACCGTGTTCGACGCGCTCTGCCTCGGCGATATCGGCTTCGGCAAGGCGCGCAACCAGACCTTCGAGGACGCGGTGATCGACATCGCGGCGCTGCGCCGGCAGGGCGCGCTGCGCGCCGAGCATTTCCTGCACCTGCGCTGCGAGCTGCCGGCCGAGGAAATGCCCGAGATGCTCGCCCGCGCGATCGAGGACACCCATGTCCGCCTGGTCTCGCTGATGGACCACACGCCCGGCCTCAGCGGCCAGTATGGCGATCTCGTCCGCTACCGCGAGATGCGCCGCGCCGAGGGTCTGGCCCCGGCCGAGGTCGAAACCGTGATCGCCGAGTTGCAGGGCAATCACCACGCCTTCCACGCCACCAACCGCGCGCTGGTGATCGCCGAGGCCCGGGCCCGTGGCATTCCCCTCGCCTCGCATGACGACGCGACCGAGACGGAAATCGCCCGCAACGCCGCCGAGGGCATCGGCATCACCGAGTTTCCGGTCTCGCTGCAGGCGGCGCGGGCGGCGCGGGCGCGGGGCATGCGCAGCATCGCCGGGGCGCCGAACCTCGTGCGCGGCGGGTCGCATTCGGGCAATGTCGCGGTGATCGACCTGGTGCGCGAGGACCTGCTCGACGCGCTGGCCTCGGACTATGTACCGGGCGCGATGCTGGAAGCCGCCTTTATCGCCGCCGCCGCTCGGGCCGCCTCGCTGCCGGCGGCGATCGGCCTGATCACCTCCGGCCCCGCGGCGATCGCGGGTCTGGCCGATCGCGGCCGCATCGCCCCCGGCCTGCGGGCCGATCTCGTGCAGGTCCGGCTGCATGAGGGCCTGCCGGTGGTGCGCGCGGTCTGGCGCGGCGGGGTGCGCGTTGGCTGAGCCGCACCGCGCCGCGATCTACTACGTCCCGGCGGCGGACGATCCGCTCTGGCCCCTCGGCTGCGCCTGGCTCGGCCGCGACCCCGAGCGGGAGACCGCGCTGGAGCAGCCCGCGGTGCAGCACCTCGCCGCCTTCACCGAATCCCCCCGGCGCTACGGCTTGCACGCGACGCTGAAACCGCCGATGGCGCTCGCCGCCGGGCTCGATGCCTTCCTCGCCGATGCCGCGTCCCTCGCCGCATCCCTGCGCGGCTTCGACCTGCCGCCGCTCGCCATCGCCGATCTCGACGGGTTTCTCGCCCTCACCCTCGCAGCCCCCTGCCCGCCGATGCACGACCTCGCCGATCGCTGCGTCGCGGAGCTCGACCATCACCGTCGCCCCGAGAGTGCAGAGGCGCAGGCGCGCCGCGCCGCCGGGCGCAGCGCCGAAGAGCGCGAGAACATCGCCCGCTGGGGCTATCCGCTGGTCTTCGGCGCGTTCCGCTTCCACATGACGCTGAGCGAACGGCCGCACGCCGCCTTGCTCGCCGCGGCGGCCCACGCGCATTTCGCCGGCAGCCTGGACCGCAAGCGGCGCGTGACTGCCATCGCGGTCTTCACCGAGGCCGGGCCGGGCGCGCCGATGCGCCTGCTCCGCCGCCTGCCCTTCGGCGGATGACGGCGCAGCCCGGCTGCCTCGTGCTGATCGTCGGCCCCTCCGGCGCCGGCAAGGACACGGTGATGCGCGCCGCGCGCGAGGCCCTTTCCGGCACATCCGGCTTCCTGTTTCCCCGCCGGATCATCACCCGCCCGGCGGATGACGCCGAGGATCACCTGCCCGTCACACCGGCGGAATTCGCGACCCACGCCTTCGCGCTCAGCTGGCAGGCGCACGGGCTGAACTACGGCATCCCCGCGACGATCCTGGCCGCACTCGCCGCAGGAGACGTGGTGGTGGCGAACGTCTCCCGCGCCGTGGTGGCCGAGGCGCGGCGGCGTTTCAGCTGCCATGTCGTCGAGATCACCGCATCGGCCCCGGTGCTGGCGTCCCGCCTCGCCGGGCGCGGCCGCGAAACCGAAGCCGAGATCGCCGCCCGGCTCGCCCGCGCCGCCGCCGCATCCGGCGCCGATGAAACCATCGTCAACGAAACCACCCCCGCCGCCGCCGGCGCGCGTCTCGCCGCGATCCTGCGCCGCTGCGCCGGGGGTAGCTAAAGCACGACCAGCCGCCGCGCCCTCAGCTGTCGAACACAAGCTGCACGCGCGGCGCCGGATAGCACGCGATCCCGTATTCCACCGGCCGCCCCGCCGCGACGTTGAGCGATTCCGTGGCCAGCAGCGGCGCGGTCCGCGCCATCCGCAGCAGCCGCGCCTCCCGTGCATCGGGCAGGCGGGCGCTCACCCGCGTCCAGGTCCGCGTGTAATCCGCGATGCCGATGGCGGCGAGCGAGGCGGTCACCGAGCCGTGCGCCCGCAGCGCCGCCAGCAGCCCGGCGACGCGATCCGCCGGGAAAACATGGCGCGAGAGCGAAACCGCCAGCGCATCCGCGGTGCCGACGCGCTCCAGCACGATCACCCGCCCGCCGTCCCCGATCTCCAGCGCCACGGCCACGGCGGCGGCCTCGCCCTCCAATGCGGCGAGCGGGATCTCCTCCAGCCGCAGGACGCGCCGGAGCGGCGTGCGGTGATGGCCGCGCACCCATTCGGAAAACCGCGGCCGCTGGCCGATCCGGTAGTCCAGCACCGCATCGGCGGCGAAGGAGCCGCGGCCATGCTCGGTGCGGATCAGCCCGGCATTGGCGAGTTCGACCAGGGCGCGGCGGATCGTGTGGCGGTTCACCCCGAAGCGCGCGGCCAGCAGGGTTTCGGTGGGCAGGCGCGGGTCGTCCCGATAGGCCCCGGCCGCGATCTCGCCGGCCAGCGCCTCGGCGATCTGGCTCCACAGCGCCTCGCCGGGCTTGCGTTCGATTGTCATTCCCCGTCAATGCCGCAAAACCCCGCGCCTGTCCTCACCCCCGCCGCCGCCCGCGCGCACGCCGCGAATTTCATCGGCCTGACACGGTGCAGGGTTTGCGCGGCGGCGCCATCCCGGCGATCCTGCTTGCCGCATCGCGGAGACCCTCATCGCCATGGACCCATCGCGCCCCAAACTCGCCGAAACCGCGATCGACCCCGATGCGCGCCTGCGCGAAGCAACACTCGGCCGGCGCTGCGAGGTGCTGCGCGGTGCCCGCATCGAATACGCGACGATCGGCGACTATTCCTATCTCGGCGAATATTGCGAGGTGGCGGATGCCACGATCGGCCGCTTCGCCGCCATCGCCAACGCGGTGCGGATCGGCGCGCCGAACCACCCGATGGGCCGGCCGAGCCAGCATCGCTTCACCTATGTCCCCGAATATTACGAGCCGGGACAGCAGCGGGATGCCGCCTTCTTCGCCGCCCGGCGCGGCGCGCGCGTGACGATCGGCCACGATGTCTGGATCGGCCACGGCGCCATCGTGCTGCCGGGGGTGAGTGTGGGCGATGGCGCGGTGATCGCCGCCGGTGCCGTGGTCAGCCGCGATGTCGAACCCTATGTCGTCGTCGGCGGCGTCCCGGCGCGGTCGATCCGCGAGCGCTTCCCGCGCGAGATCGCCGCCCGGCTGCGCGCCATCGCCTGGTGGAACTGGCCGGACGAGGTGCTGTTCGCCCGGCTCGACGCGTTCCGCGACGAGGACATCGCCGCCTTCTGCGACCGCTTCGGCGAGAGCGATGATCCGGGCGTCATGCAGCGCCCGTGACATACAGATAGGCCGAGATGCTGAGCAGCGAGAGCACGGTCGAGGCGAGGATCACGCTCGAGGTCATCGTCGCCTCCCGCCGGTAATACTCGGCCAGCATGAACGGGCCGGTGCCCGTCGGCAGCGCCGCCAGCAAGGTCGCGGTATGCGCGAGCGGCAGCGGCAGCTCGAACACGAAACTGGCCAGCACCCAGGTCAGCGCCGGCTGCACCACCAGCTTGCAGCCGACCAGCGCGCTGGCCGCGCCGAAATCCAGCATCCCCTCCCGGGTTTCGGCGAGGAACAGTCCGAGTGCGACCAGTGCGCAGGGCGAGGCCGCCGCCCCCAGCAGCTTCAGGAACGATTCCATCGCCGCCGGAATCCCGATCCCGCTCAGCGGCACCAGCGCGCCGAGCAGCGGGGCGACCAGCAGCGGGTTGCGCCCGAGCGACCGCGCGATCGTCCGGATCACCCGGAAGGCGCCGCGCTCGGTCTGCAACCCGATCTCGATCAGCACGATCGCCGCGCCGAACAGCACGCACACGGTCACGATCGTCGCGACCAGCGTTGGCCCCAGCGCCCCGCGCCCGATCGCGACGACCACGAGCGGAAACCCGATGAAACCGACATTCGCATAGCCGGCGTTCAGCCCGTCGATCGCCGCATCCGCCAGATGCTGCGCGCGGCGCAGCCGCAGCAGCACGGTCAGCCCGAACACCGCGATGCAGCCGATGGCGAACACGGCGATGAAGCCGGGCTGCCAGATCTGCGACCATTTTGCATGGGCGATGATGTCGAACAGCAGCGCCGGCAGCGCGAGATAGACCACGAAACGGTTCAGCTCCGAGGTCGCCCCCGGGCCCAGCACGCCGAGGCGCCGCGCCAGCCACCCGGCGAGGATCAGCGCGAAAACCGGGGTCACGATGGTGAGGATCGAGAACATGGCCGCGCGTGTAGACAGGCGGATCGATGCTGTCTAATGCCAATTCACGTCGCGATCGATGCAAAAAAGGTATCATGCCGGATCTCCGCCAGCTCCGCGCCTTCGTCACCCTCGCCGAAACGCTGCATTTCGGCCGCGCCGCGTCTCGGCTGCATCTCTCGCAGCCGCCGCTGAGCCGGCAGATCATGGCGCTGGAAAAGGCGCTCGGCGTGCGCCTGGTGGAGCGGCATTCCCGCCAGGTCAGCCTCACCCATGCCGGCCAGCGCTTCCTCGCCGATGCGCGCGACGTGCTCGACCGGCTCGAGCGCGCCTGCCGCGACGCCCGCCGCGCCGGCGCCGGCGAGATCGGCGAGCTGGCGCTCGGCTTCATGATGCACGCGGCGCAAACCATCGTCCCCAGCCTCGCCCGTCGGTTCATGGATGCGTTTCCCGCCGCCGCCCTGCGCCTGCGCGAGGTGATGCCGAACGCGCTGGTCGATGAATTGTCGGACGGGCGGCTCGATCTCGGCATCATGTTCCCGCCGCCGCCAGTGCCCGGCCTCGTCTTCCGCCAGGCCTACCGCGAGCGCCTCTGCGTTGTGCTCGACAGCGCGCATCCGCTCGCCGGCGGCGCCACGGTGCGCCGGCCCGACCTCGCCGGCCAGCCGCTGATCCTCGCCCCGGCGGAAACCGCGCCGGCGCTGCGCGGCGCGATCGAGACCTATTGCCGCGAGGGCGGCTTCGCCCCCACGATCCGCGTCGAGACGCAGTTGCAGATGACCATCGTCAGCCTCGCCGCCGAGGGAATCGGCATCGGGATCGTCCCCGTCTCGATGCGCCGGCTCAACCCCGCCGGCGTCTGCTTCCGCGAGCTGGAGGACGCGCCGGCGGTCGATCACGTCCTCGCCTGGCGGCAGGACAACGACAACCCGGTGCTGCACCGCTTCCTCGGCATGATCGAGGCCGAGGAAGCGCCATAGAGCATCATCCGATCAGATGGACTCATCTGATCGGATAAAGATGCTCGGTCTATCAACAGGATAGAGCACTTTCCGATCCGAAAGGATCGGAAAGTGCTCTAAGCCGGTCAGCCGGTCAGCCGGCGGCGAAATGCGCGGCGAGCTGCTCGTTGACCAGCGCCGCCGCCTCCATGTGCGGCATGTGGCCCACCGCGGGAACCCGCACCAGCCGCACCGCGTCGGGCAGGCCCTCGCCCTGCTCCGGCGGCAGGATCGCATCGCGCTCGCCCCACAGCACCAGGGTGCGGATCGATGTCGCGCCGAGCATCGCGCGATAATTCCGCGCCTGGCTGCCGCCCGGCAGCGTCGCGGCGGCGATGGCGGACAGCGCCTCGCGCGCGCCGTCGAGCCGCAGCGCCCGCTGCACCCCCTCGATCATCGCGGCGGACACGAGATCGGGGTCGGCGAACAGCATCTGCAACGCCGCCTTCACGTCCTTGCGCCGCTCGGCGGCGAGGAAGCCGCTGATATAGGCGTCGTTCACCGTGGGGCCGAGGCCGGCCGGCGCCACGCCGGCAAGGCTCGCCACCCGCTCGGGCGCCTGGCTCGCCACCTCGAAACAGGCGGCGGCGCCAAGCGAATGGCCGACGAGATGCGCCCGTGGCGCATCCACCGCGTCCATCAGCGCGAGAATGGCGCCGGCCAGCTCCGCCATGTCGCCGCTGCCGATCGCCTTCGCCGAGCGGCCATGCCCCGGCAGGTCGATCGCATAGACCGGCCGGTCCGCCGCCAGCGCCTCGATGTTGAACATGAAATTGTCGGAATCGCCGCCGAACCCATGGACCAGGATCGCCGGCACCGCCTCCGCCCGCGGGTTCGCCGCCTTGTAGGCGATCGGCCCGCGCGCCCCCGCCGCCTCGCCCTCGGCGAGGCCGGCCTCGGCGCCCTCCTCATCCGGCGGATCGACGACGAACCCGGCGACGAAGGCATCGATGTCGGCGTCAGGCACGCCGGCGGGCGCGATCACGCCCAGCAGCGCGCCCACCGGCAACACCTGCCCCGGCTGCGCCACCTGCCGGCGCAGCACGCCCGCGGCCGGGCTCTCCAGCACATTGGCGATCTTGGTGCTTTCGATCTCGGCCAGCTCCTGGCCCTTGGCGATCGTCGCACCCTCGCCGGCCAGCCAGGCGGTGAGCGTTCCCTCCTCCATGGCCAGCCCCCATTTGGGGACGGTGACAGCCCTGATCTCGCCACTGGTTTCGCTCATCGCCCGGTCTCCTTCGCCTCTTGCCTCAGTGCTGCATCACCGCTCTGGCCGCATCCAGAATCCGCGGCACGCCCGGCACGTAGAGATCCTCGAGCTGCGGCGAGAACGGCACCGGCGTGTGCGGCGGCGTGATCGTGCGGATCGGCGCCTTGAGGTGGGAGAACGCCTCCTCGGCGACGAGGCGGCAGATATCCGCCGCCATCGAGCAGCGCGGGCTGGCCTCGTCCACCACCACCAGCCGGCCGGTCTCGGCAACACAGTCGAGAATCGTCTCGGAATCGAGCGGCGAGGTGGTGCGCGGGTCGACCACGGTGGCTGAAATACCCTCGCGACGGAGCTGGTCGGCCGCCTGGTTGGCGAAATTCACCATCCGCCCGAAGGCGACAATGGTCAGGTCCTTGCCCTCGCGGGTCAGGTTCGCCTCGCCGAACGGGATCGTGTAGGCCTCGTCCGGCACCTCGCCGGTCTCGTCGTACAGCACCTTGTGCTCGCAGAAGATCACCGGATCGTCGTCGCGGATCGCCTGGATCAGCAGCCCCTTCGCGTCATAGGGCGAGGAGGGCAGCACGACCTTGAGCCCCGGGATATGGGTAAAGATCGGGTAGAGCGACTGGCTGTGCTGCGAGGCGGCGCGGAACCCGGCGCCATACATGGTGCGGATCACCAGCGGGGTGACCGCGCGGCCGCCGAACATGTAGCGGAACTTGGCGGCCTGGTTGAATATCTGGTCGAAGCAGACGCCCATGAAATCGATGAACATCAGTTCGGCCACCGGCCGCAGCCCAGTCGCCGCGGCTCCGGCGGCGGCACCGATGAACGCGCTCTCGGTGATCGGCGTGTCGAGCACGCGCTCGGCGCCGAACTCGCCGATCAGCCCCTTGGTGACGCCGAGCACGCCGCCCCAGGCATCCTGCTCGCCCGGCGCGCCGGCGCCGCCGGCATTGTCCTCACCCATCACGATCACGCGCGGATCGCGCCGCATCTCGCTTGCAATCGCCTCGTTGATCGCCTGGCGATAGGTTTTCTTGGCCATGGTCTGTTTCCCCGGTCGAGATGGTCAGTAGCTGACATAAACGTCGGTGAGCAGGTCCGCCTCGGTCGGCGGCGCGTCGGTCTCGGCGGCGACCACCGCCTGATCGATCGCGGCCTCCACCTCGGCCTCGACGGTGTCGAAATCCCCCGGCGAGGCAATGCCGCCCGGGCCGACCTTGGCGCGGAAAATCTTGAGGCTGTCCTTCTCCGCACGCAGCCGGGCGATCTCGTCCGGCGCGCGATAGGTCATCGCATCGCCCTCGAAATGGCCGTAGAAGCGGGTCAGCGTCGCGTGCAGCATCCCCGGCCCGCCGCCATTGCGGGCGCGGGCGATCAGGTCGCGCGCCGCCTCGTAGACGGCGAAGAAATCGAACCCGTCGACCTCGACGCACGGGATCCCGAACCCGGCGGCGCGGCCGGCCTGGGTGCCGCCGACCGACCAGCCGCTGGCCGTCGATTCCGCGTAACCGTTGTCCTCGACCACGAACAGCACCGGCAGGTTCCACACCTTGGCGAGGTTGTAGGATTCGAGCGTGGTGCCCTGGTTCGAGCCGCCATCGCCGACGAAGGCGACGGCGACGCCGCCGGTCTTGAGCGTCTTCGCGGTCAGCGCCGCGCCGCAGACCAGCGGCGGCCCGCCGCCGACGATGCCGTTCGCGCCCAGCATGCCCTTGGAGAGGTCGGCGATGTGCATCGACCCGCCCTTGCCCGCGCACAGCCCGCCCCGGCGGCCATAGATCTCCTTCATCATGCCGGTCACATCGCACCCCTTGGCGATGCAGTGGCCATGCCCGCGATGGGTGGAGGCGATCACGTCGCGCTCGTCGAGATGCGAGCAGACGCCGACGGCGGAGGCTTCCTCGCCGGCATAGAGATGCACGAAGCCGGGGATTTTTCCGGTTGAAAATTCCTCGTGAACACGATCCTCGAAGCGCCGGATGGTCGCCATCGTCCGGTAGCTGTCGAGCAGAAACTCGCGGCTGTACTGCACTGTTTTCCTCCTTTGTCGCCCGTATTCCGGCAGGGCGTGACTTGCGGCTTCCCGAACGCGCACCGCTGATCAAAAGGCTAGATCGAAAAGCCGGTCAGCGTCCACGCCACATTTGGCCGCCCCGGCCGGTTCGCCCAGATTGTTGCTTTTTGGAACTGCTGCGCCGCCCTGGCGCCGGCCGTGTCTCGCAACAAGAACCGATGTCCCATTTTCTTGAAAATGATATCGAATACGCACCAAGTGAAGAATTGATTATATCCGCCACGCGAGGCGGCGGCGGCGCTGGCGGGGTTGCCGGGCGATAACTAAAAATTGACTATTGTGCCGCCGCCGCCCGGAGCCCCGGACGGCACGCGGCGCATCGCTTCATCGTTCCACCGCCATCCTGACTGACCGGCGCCACGACCTCCGGACCGACGGGATTGCCGCAGACCCCGGAGTGCCACCGCATGGTCCGTCGCCTGACAGCCTGTCTCCTCTCGCTGGGCGCCCTCGCGCCGACCGCCCTTGCCCAGGTCGTGCCGAACGGCCCTGAACAGCTCGCGTCCGCCGCCGCCATCGTTCAGGTGCCGCAGGTCGACGTCATCGCCGCAACCCCCCTCGCCGGCTCGGCGATAAGCCGCGGCAAGCTGCCCCAGTCCAGCCACGTCCTCGGCCCGGCCGAGATCGACCGCACCGGCATCCCGAGCCTGACCGATGCCATCCTCGGCGCCATCCCGAGCGCCTCGATCAACGATGTCGACGGCAATTCGTTCCAGCCGGACATCAACTTCCATGGCTTCACCGCCTCGCCGGTCACCGGCACGGCGGAAGGCGTCGCCGTCTATCTCGATGGCATGCGCTTCAACGATCCGTTCGGCGACACGGTGAACTGGGACCTGATCCCGCCCGAGGCGATCCGCAGCGCCAGCCTCCAGCCGGCCAACCCCGCCTTCGGGCTGAACGCGCTCGGCGGCGCGCTCGACGTCACGCTCAAGAACGGCTTCACCGCGCCGGGCGGCGTGGTCACGCTCTCCGGCGGCTCCTACGGACGGGCGGCGGGCAGCCTCGAATATGGCGTGCATCACGCCGGCACCGCCGCCTATCTCGCCGCCGACGTCATCCATGATTCCGGCTTCCGCCAGACCCAGACCTCCCGCCTCGCCCGGGTCTATGCCGATCTCGGCTGGCGCAACGCGCGCACCGAGCTGCATCTCGGCGTCATCGCCGCCGACAACGCGCTCGGCAATCCCGGCGCCACCCCGGTGCAGGCGCTGAACTACGACATCGCCAGCATCTTCTCCGGCCCCAACACGGTCTACAACAAATACATCGCCACCCGCACCACCGCGCGCTACGCGCTCGACGGCGACACCGCGCTCGACGCGCTGGCCTATTTCGCCGATCTCTCGCAGCGCCTGCCAAACGGCGTGACCCAGGAACTCGCCGCCTGCCCCGGCCAGCCCGGCATCCTCTGCAACGCCGGCACGAGCGACGTGGTGACGACGCGCGGCGGCGCCGCGGTGCCCGATTTCCTCAATGGCGGGATCTATTCCGGCCTGGTCAACGAAGGGGTCGACCAGCAGGCCTATGGCGCCTCGGTGCAGCTCATCAACGACAGCCGGCTGCTGCGCCACGCCAACCACCTGACCATCGGCGCCAGCTTCGACGGCTCGAACACGATATTCAACGCCTTCACCCAGATCGGCGGCATCACGCCGGTCACACATCTCTTCATCGGCCCAGGCGTGACGGTCGATCAGCCGGCCGATGGCGTCAATCCGGTGCAGGTCGCCACGACGACGCGCTATTTCGGCCTCTTCTTCAACGACGTGTTCACCCTCGCGCCCCGGCTCGACCTCACCCTCGCCGGGCGCTTCAACAATGCCGAGATCGACCTTGCCGACAAGCTCGGCGGCCCGGTATCCGGCCATCACGCCTATGACCGCTTCAACCCGCAGCTCGGCCTGACCTGGCACGCGCTCAAGACGCTCGACCTCTATGGCAGCGTCGACGAGACCAACCGCAACCCGACGCCGACCGAACTCTCCTGCGCCAGCGCCGCCAACCCGTGCTCGCTGCTGAACTTCTTCGTCGGCGATCCGAACCTCAAACAGGTCGTCGCCCGCACCTTCGAACTCGGCGCCCGCTTCCACCTCGCCCGCTTCGCCGGCGGCACGCTGCGCGGGAATGTCGACCTGTTCCGCACCGACGTGCATGACGACATCATCTACCAGTCCACCCTCTACAACCCGAACCTGCAATACTACACCAACAGCGGCACCACCCGCCGCCAGGGCGTCGAGGCCAATCTCGTCTACGCCACGCCACGGCTGAATCTGCGCCTCGGCTTCGCGCATATCGACGCGACGTTCCAGAACGCGCTGACGCTCAACAGCCCCTCCAACCCCGCCGCCGATGCCAACGGCCAGATCCATGTCGTCCCCGGCGACCGCATCCCCGGCATCCCGGCCAATCGCGGCACGATCGACCTGTCCTACAAGCTCACCGAGCGGCTGCTGCTCGGCACCACCGCGATCCTGCAATCGAGCCAGTACCGCTTCGGCGACGAGGCGAACCTGACCAAGCCCGTCGGCGGCTACGCGGTGTTCAATATCTATGGCTCCTACAAGCTCACCCCGCGCGTCACCGTCTTCGCGATGGTCGATAACGTGACCAACCGGTCCTATCAGACCTATGGCGGCTTCGGCCCGGTCGCCGACGTGCCGTGGGCTTTCGTCCCCGGCGGCGTCACCGATCCGCGCACCGCCAATCCCGGCCGCCCGATCGCCGGCTATGGCGGCGTCAGGATGACATTCTGATCCGCCGCGCAGCCTCGTAATTCCCCCCGCGACTGCCATGAAAAAACCGGCCGGAGCACGCCGCTCCGGCCGGTTTCCCTTGTGGCGGGGCCGGGGCGGCAGTGCCGCCGCCCCGGTATCTAGAGCACGTTCCGATCCTGATGGATCGGATGTCGTGCTCTATCTTGTTGATAATTAGAGGATCTTTATCCGATCAGATGTTTCCATCTGATCGGATGATGCTCTAGAGCACGTTCCGATCCTGATGGATCGGATGTCGTGCTCTATTATATTGATAATTAGAGCATCTTTATCCGATCAGATGTTTCCATCTGATCGGATGATGCTCTAACAGGCGTTACCGCGAGTAGTTGCGGCCGTTGCGCTCGGTCGGATAGGGCTTGCCCGGCATCATGCCCTCCCAGAGGATGTGGTCG
Source organism: Acidiphilium sp. 20-67-58 (assembly GCF_002255515.1). Classification (NCBI taxonomy): domain Bacteria; kingdom Pseudomonadati; phylum Pseudomonadota; class Alphaproteobacteria; order Acetobacterales; family Acidocellaceae; genus Acidiphilium; species Acidiphilium sp. 20-67-58. Next base: position 77,158 of record NZ_NCAS01000007.1, read on the forward strand.
TAGGCGACCGCGGGAATGGCGTCTTCCTTGCGCCAGTCATACCCCTTGGTCTGCTTCGCCCACCAGGCGGCATTGTGGATCGGCTGCCACTCCGGCTCGTCCTGCGGCTGCGCCTTGAGCGGCAGCGTCGTCGCGGTCAGCGGCTGCGGCACGGCGGCGTTGAACGTCCACTCCCGGTCGTCGCGGCTGAAGACCGCCGTCATTGGCCGCTCATAGGCGTCGTTCAGCGTCATCGGCCCGATGCCGAGAATGTCCTCCATCGTGCGGATCATGTTCACCGTGCTGTAGCGCGCGGAAACCACGGCGTGATGGCGCACATACGGCCCGACGACGAAGGCGATGCTGCGATGCCCATCGACGTGATCCGGCCCGTCCTGCGCGTCGTCCTCGACGATGAAGATCAGGGTCGAGGAGGCATAGGGCGAATGCGCGACGGTCTGGATCAGCTTGCCCACGGCATAGTCGTTGTCGGCAATCTGCAGGCCCGGCGTGTTCACGCCGTTCTGCGCGGTGGTGAAGTTGCCGGTGTGGTCATGCATCAGCCGCACCAGTTCGAGCGAAGGCAGGTCGTGGTGCCGCACATACTTGCTGAACTCGCGGCTCCATTCCTGCTCGCGATAGTAATCGGCGATCGTATTGTCGAACCCGCGGAAATACGGATCGGTATAGGGCGCGAGATCGGGGTTGGTCGCATAGGCAACCTTCACCTTCTGGGCGTAGGCGTCATTGATCTCGGGAATGCCGTATTGCGCCAGCGTGCCCGAGAGATTGTAGCGGCCGAGATCGATGAAGAAGCCGTAATTGCGGATGCTCAGCCCGGCGCGCAGCGCCGCATCCCACAGATAGCCCCGCTGCACCTGGCCATGCGGCCCGTCGGGTGCTGCGACGTTGCCGTTGCCGGGAAGCAGGTTGGCATCGTCCGGATAAAGCGGGTTGGCGGCCTTGCGGCCGGCGAGCGATGCGATGCCGACATTGACGTTCCGGTTGGTGCCTTCCCAGTCATATGACAGGCCGCGCCCGGCATAGTTCACCGGCAGCGCCTTGGTGCCATAGTCGGACTCGCGGGCCGAGGTGCTCCAGGGCCAGCCATTGCCGCTCACCTCGGCGGTATCATAGAAATTGTCGAGATCGACGAAGTTCCGCGCGACGCGATGGACGTTCGGCGTATAGGTCTTGCCGAACTCCGCCAGCGCCGGATCGCCATTGCCCTCGCCGAGATCGCCGAGGATCTGGTCATAGGTGCGGTTCTCGCGGATGATGTAGATGATGTGCTTGATGTGGTGGTGCAGGAACTCCATCATCGAGCGGTCGCGCGCGCTCTCGTGGAACGAGAAATGGTTGTTGTGCGCAACGACATGGGTCAGCTCGTCCATCTCCTCGGTCGCCGGCACCGGCATCGTCAGGAAGCCGGCCTTGGACAGCTGGAGAATGTACTGGTTGTTGTGCTGAAGCGGCGTACAGCTCGCCGGCACGTCGGCCGCCAGCTTCTCGTTGCACGGGTTCGGGCCCGGCATGCTCTTGCCGTTCACCACATACACCATCTTGCCATCGGGGCTGACGCTGACGCTGTTCGGATAATACCCGGTCGGCAGCAGGCCGATCACCTCCGGCTTCGCCGTGTTCAGCGCGATCACCGCGACCGAGTTGGTGCCGCCATTGGTCACGTAGAGCCGCGTGCCGTCCTGCGACAGGGCCAGCGAATTGGGCGCGGTGCCGTGGAAATATTTCGGCATGCCGACAAAGGACGACGGCGCGGTGGTGTGGATCGTGTCCACCACCGTGTTGGATGCGGTGGAAATCACCTCGACATCCGCCTCGTTGTCGCACGCGACATAGAGATACTTGCCATCGGCGCTCAGCACCATCCGGTTCGGATTGCCTGCAACCTTGATGCGCGTGGTCACCTGCGGCGTGCCGGTCAGCGAGACGACATCGATCTCGCGGTCCCGCTCGCTGGAGACATAGGCGGTCGAATTGCCGTGGGCGACGACCCAGAACGGATACTCGCCGCCCGCAACGCCATCCTGCGCGGCGTTGATCACGCCGGGGCGCAGCTGCACCTCGGTCGCCGCACCGCCGGGAACGCCGCCCGACAATGGCACGATCGACAGGCTGTCATTATAGAAATTGGCGACCAGCAGCGACGAGCCATCCGCCGTGGTGGTAAGCCCCGCCGCCTGCGGTTTCACCAGTAAGCCGACGCCGCCCTTGCTCAGCGGATTGCCGGCGACCGCCGTATGTCCGAGCGCGAACGGCGTGCCGATTTCGGCCCAGCCGCTGGCGCCGTTCGCATAGGTGTGAATGTCGTCGTCAACACCGCCCGAGACATAGAAATGCTGCCCGTCCGGGCTGAACGAGATGCCGGCCCAGGTGTTCGGCACCTTGATGACCTGCTTCTGCACCGGCGTATCGTTGGAGATGTCATAGACAAAAACATACTCTTTCGAATCCGCCGGAATGACCTTGCCGCTCGCGTCGTTGACGAGGTTGTAGCCGCTCGTCAGCACCAGCAGCGTCTTGCCATCGGGGCTGACGGCGGTGCTGATCGCCTGCCCGGCGACATAGGAGGGATTGTCGGCAAGGCCGGGGTTGAGGGTGGTGAACACCGCACCCGGTGCCGCGGAGGGCGTCAGATACTGGCCGCTGGAGGTGATGGTCGCCGGGGCTGCTTGCCCCGAACCCGTGGTCGCCGCGACGGCGATGATCGCCGATCCCGCAAGCAAAACAGTACGCAAAGCCGTGGCCGCCCTTCTGGCGTGCATCGGTCGTCTCCGTTTTTGAGAATGAACGTCAGCGCGGACGGCGGTTACCGTGGTTACCGTCCGACACATTCAACTTTACGTGTAATAAAATCTTTGTGTGTTATTAATTAGGGTTTGTAGGGATTCATCGTGAGTTGATGACGGCTGCGGCGAGGTAGATCATTGCCTGGAAGCTCTGGTCTGTTTTGCAGGCGCGCAGGGCGATGC